>JBEAZM010000204.1:0-3930 GCA_041170125.1 Actinomycetota bacterium | reverse complement strand
CCCTAGGAATGGGTGGGCACAGCCTGGAGATGTTGCGACGCTTCCCTGAGTTGCGCCTCATCGCATTTGACCGCGATCCAAAAGCTATTGAACTTGCAAAAATTAGATTGGCTGATTACCTCGATCGAGTTGTATTCGTTCCCGCTGAATATGACCAGATTGCGGCATCACTTGAGTCAAATGGTCTGAGTTCGGTCGATGGATTTTTGTTTGATTTAGGTGTTTCATCCCTACAGCTTGATGATGCTGAACGTGGATTTTCTTACAACCACGATGCCGCTTTAGACATGCGAATGGATACGACCGCACAGTTATCTGCCGATGTGGTTGTAAATCAATATTCCGAGTCAGAAATCACCAAAATTTTGCGGGAATACGCAGACGAGAAATTTGCGCATCGCATCGCAAGTGCGATTGTTGAAAAGCGTAAAGTGAGTCCGATTCGGCGAACTTTGGAACTTGCCGAAATTGTTAAGCAAGCTATTCCGGCAGCCACGCGTCGGACTGGGGGTCACCCAGCCAAGCGCACATTTCAAGCAATTCGGATTGAAGTGAATGCCGAGCTACAGATTTTGGCTCGTGCAATTCCAGCTGCTCTAGATTACGTAAATCTCGGTGGCCGAGTGGTTGTGATGTCTTACCAGTCACTTGAAGACCGGATTGTGAAGCAGGCTTTTGTTTCTGCCACCGCATCCAAGGCGCCGATTGACATGCCTGTGCCACCGGCTGAACTTGAAGCCGAGTTTAAGTTAATTGTGCGGGGCGCTGAGGTTCCGAGTGAAGCTGAAATCGCGGTTAATCCACGGGCGGCGAGTGCACGGCTGCGCGCGGTTGAGCGAGTTCGCATGCCGATTGGAAGTCGCGCATGAGTGTTTTTGAAACTTTCCGTCCGGCTTGGATTGGTCAGACAATTGAAGACTTTATTGAGGATGTCCGTCCTCGACTTCAAGTGGTTCCGGCTGCTCAAGTAAAGCGCTTGTCGAGCACCAAGTTTGCGTTTGTGATTGTGGCAATGCTCGCAATCGCATTGAGCATGGCGTCAATTTTGAATTCTTATATTTCCCAAAATGCCTATCAAATTCAAACCCTCAATTCCGAAATTGCGGATTCCCGGCTCACAATGCAAACGCTCCAACAGCAATTGACTGTGATGACGGCACCAGCGACACTGCACAAGCGCGCAAAACAGCTAGGGATGGTTCCGATGCCAGCACCAGTTTTCATTGATATTGAAACTGGAGAAATTTTCGGCAAGCCCACACCTGCTGCAGATGTAAATGTTGGTAAGAGTCAGGTTCCAACATTGGATAGCTCTACACTCATGTTGAATGGCAGTGCATCTGCTGTGATTGATCCGGCTCAAGCTCCGGTTGATGATTCAGCATTCCTCTATCGACGGGGTGGGGAGTGACGAAAATGCCTATAGGAATCAAAGCTAAGTTTCAGGCCCGATACAAAATGCAAGGCGTTACGCTGCTTGTCAAAGATGTGATTTTGGTCAGCTTATTGATTACGTCCCTGTCTTTAGTTAAAGCGCAAGCAATCGTCCAACCAAAAACGATTTTGCCAAATGGTTCAACCCAGTTACAAACCACTGAAATCACTCCAATTCGCGGATCCATCACGGACCGCAATGGGGTAGTGCTTGCTGTCACGTCACAAGCGCACACAGTTTTTGCCGATCAAAACTACGTCACTGACCCAATTGGAGAAGCGCGAAAGTTAGCGCCACTTTTGAAGCTGGATCCCGCCGAATTAGCCGAAGACTTGACTGGCGATGACGTCTACGTGGTTTTAAAGCGAAATGTTTCGCCTCTTGTCTGGGGACGCATAGCGCAATTGAAACTCAATGGCATTTACGCTGAAACGACTCTGTCACGGGTCTATCCAGAGGGTTCACTTGGGGCCAACGTTCTGGGATTTGTGAACTTCGAAGGTGAAGGTGCCGGCGGAATTGAGAATGCGCTGAATTCAGTTCTGGCAGGGGTTGCTGGCGAACGTCGCTATACCCGCGTGGCCGGTTTGGAAACTGCGGACACAATGATTAAACCAGCTGAAGACGGCAAACATGTTCGACTCACAATCGAACGCGACATCCAGTGGGTGGCGCAGCAAGCAATCGCTGAACGCGTTAAATATGCTCGAGCCGAGAGTGGCTCAGTGATTGTGCTGAATGTGAAAACCGGCGAAGTGCTTGCAATGGCGACTGCGCCATCCTTTAATCCGAATGATTTATCGACAGCAAATCCAAAAAATTTAGGTAACCGGGTGCTCTCGAATGCTTACGAACCTGGCAGCACCGGAAAAATCATGACCATGGCTGCTGTAATTGAAGAAGGCGTAGCTGATCCAGAATCTCAATTCGTAGTCCCATACAAAATCAAACGAACAAAAGAAACTTTTAGCGATCATGAGTACCACAAAGATTTGAAATTGACTCTGACAGGGATCTTGGCGCAGTCAAGTAACGTTGGGTCAATTCTGGCTTCAGAGAGACTTCCAAAACTTAATCAAACAATCCATTCTTACTGGGAAAAATTTGGGATCGGCCAATCCACTGGATTGAACTTTCCAGGAGAAAATGCCGGATCACTTAAAGATTTAAATGAATGGAATGCATCTACTGCGCCTACCTACGCTTTTGGTCAGGGATATTCGGTTAATGCACTTCAGGCGGCAAGTATTTTTGCGACTATCGCAAATGATGGGCTACGTGTCACCCCTTCACTGATTGCTGGTTACACAAACAACGATGGTGATTTTGAAGCCGCCGCCGAAACCGATTCCATTCGAGTCGTTTCGGAATCAACTGCGAAAAAAGTGCGACTTATGCTTGAAAGCGTAGTCAGTGAATCGGGTACTGCGCCCAACGCAAAGATTCCCGGATATCGAGTTGCAGGAAAAACTGGAACAGCCGAAATCTGGAATAACGAATGCAACGACTATTGCGATTTCATGGCTTCGTTCATTGGCATGGCACCTGCCGATGAGCCTGAGATTGTGGTTGCGGTTTCTATCGTTAAGCCAAAAAATGGTCACTATGGTGGCGTGCTTGCTGGCCCAGTGTTTAAACGTGTCATGTCGTTTGCATTGCAGCAAATGCGAGTACCACCTACTGGTACGGTTGCTCAAAAGTACGCTGTGAAGTGGTGAGTTGAGTGCTCGTTTCAGATTTGTTAGCCGAATTCAATGATATGGGTTTACGTGATTTTGAGCTAAATTCTGAAATCCTCAAGACTCAAATAAAGGGCATCACCCACGATAATCGGGTCGTAAAAAAAGGTTTTATTTTTGCTGCGCTACCCGGCCAAAATGTCCACGGAATTAATTTCGCACAAGCAGCAATCGAAGCAGGAGCTTTGTTTGTTTTAACTGACAACGAAGGTGCGGCTGAGTTTGCGGGCCCATGCTTAGTGACTAAAAATCCGCGTCGCGATATGGGATTAATTGCGAGGGCGATTTATGGGAATACGCAATCGCGTTTGTTGAGCGTTGGTGTAACAGGCACTAACGGTAAGACCACAACATCCACCATGATCACCGCGATGCTCGACGGATTGCAGCGAAAGCCAGTTTTGATTGGAACTATTGGAATTAAGTTTGCTGACAAATTGTTACCAGCAAAACGCACCACCCCTGAATCAACCGAGCTTCATCAAACACTCCGGGAAGCCGAAACTGCTGGTTGTGATTCGCTTGTTATGGAAGTGTCTTCACACGCTCTGGAACTTGATCGGGTTGTGGGGATGAACTACGACGTTGCGATTTTTACTGGATTGACACAAGATCATCTGGACTTCCACGGCACCATGGACGCGTACTTTTTTGCGAAAGCAAAACTGTTCACTGCCGAGTTTGCAAAATTCGCGGTGATTAATGTGGATGATTCTTGGGGTCAAAAACTTGCAAGTATTGTCGATATTCCAAGTG
>JBEAZM010000203.1:0-6582 GCA_041170125.1 Actinomycetota bacterium | reverse complement strand
CCCGTAGCAAAGAAGGTAAAGCTCAAGTCGCATTAGCCCAAATGGAGTACATGTTGCCACGGTTACGTGGTTGGGGTGAAGCATTGTCTCGTCAGGCAGGTGGTCGAGCCGGTGCAAACGGTGGCGTGGGCACCCGTGGCCCCGGTGAGACCAAACTTGAAACTGATCGCCGGCGAATTCGCGACCAAATGTCAAAACTCAAACGCGAGTTAAAGGACATGAGTAAAGTGCGTGATACCCAACGCAGCTCTCGCCGCCGCAGTGGCATTCCCCAAGTTGCGATTGCTGGTTACACAAACGCTGGCAAATCCTCGCTTCTAAACCGTTTAACTGGTGCAGGTGTTCTTGTGGAGGACGCCTTATTCGCAACTCTGGATCCGACGGTCCGAAAAACGCGTACGCCAGGTGGTCGTGACATCACCATGGCTGACACCGTCGGTTTCGTACGGCACCTGCCACACCAATTAGTTGAGGCTTTTAAATCAACCCTCGAGGAAGTCACGTCAGCGGCTTTAGTTCTGCATGTCGTGGATGGTTCGGAAGACGCACCTGAACTCCAACTACGAGCCGTGCGCGAGGTCTTAGCTGAAATCGGCGCTGGCAACATTCCAGAACTGGTTGTTATCAACAAAGCGGATGCTGCAGATGAGTTACAACTATCTCGCTTGCTCCGAATTGAACGCGGTGCGGTTGTGGTCAGTGCTCATTCTGGGCAAGGGATTGATGAACTATTTCGTCGGATTGAAGAACTTTTGCCCGGTCCCAACCAAGCGGTTCGTGCACTAGTTCCATATGAACGCGGCGAGCTGGTTGCTAAAGTCATGCAGCACGGACTAGTCGATTCAGTGGAGTATCAGGAACTAGGCACGTTGTTAATAGCCAAAGTAGATGCTGAACTTGCTGCCGAACTAGCTGCATTTGAGCAGAAGTAACCTAAGGCAGATATGAAAGAAAAACTCGCTGATGCACTTGCCGCGGTGGTAGCCGAACTTGGTGGTGAAACCCGAACTGGCCAGATGGAAATGCTCGAGGCTGTCGATAAAAGCATTCGCACCAATCAGCACTTGCTAGTTCAGGCAGGTACAGGCACGGGCAAATCCGTCGCTTACTTACTGCCGGCGATTGTTTATGCCATGGAAACCAAAACGTGTGTTGTTGTCAGCACTGCCACTTTGGCGCTCCAACAACAGCTTGTCGGTCGAGACTTACCGCGAATCGCAGCGGCTTTAGAACCAGTACTCGGCCGCAAACCAAAATTCGCTGTTGCAAAAGGCCGGCACCATTACATTTGTAAAAATCGCTTGAACACAAGCGTCTTGCCCCCAGAAGACGATGACGAACAAGCCGTGCTTTTTGCAGCCAAAACCACAGCACTTGGCAAAGAGGCAAAACGCGTTCGGACTTGGGCCCACACCACCACTACTGGCGATCGGGAAGAATTAGAGCCGGCTGCTGACCCGCGAGTTTGGCGAGCGTTGAGTGTGGCTGGTAACGAATGTATTGGTGCTGCGAAGTGCCAGTTTGGCAATGAATGCTTTGCTGAAGCAGCCCGGGCAGCAGCGGATACAGCCGATGTCGTCATTACAAACCATGCCATGTTGGTAATCCATGCCTTAGAGGGCGTACCGCTGCTTCCTGAGCACAGCGCCATCGTCATTGACGAAGGTCACGAACTTGCCGACCGAGTTACAGGTCAAGCAACCGGCGAACTATCACCTTTTGCGGTTGATAGAGCTGTGAAACGAGCCCGCAAAGTACTCGACCTGAAAACACTGACAGACCTCGAAGATGCTGCTCAAGATTTGCGTTTAATACTCGAAGAAAAAGCTGGACTATCCCCAAAACGGATTGTGATTGATCCGGCAGAGTACGGCGAAAATGCCGCAGATTTTTTTGTGGCCCTTTCTGTTTTAGTGCCGCCATTGACAAATCTGCGAGAAATCGCGGCCGATGGGCTAAAACAAATTTCTGAATTGAATCGCAAAGACCCCGATGCAGCCAGCGATGAGTTGGCGGCTCGGTCACTTGCAAAAGTTGCGTTAACCGAAATTAACGATGTAGCAACCCGACTTCTCAAAGCCTCCGACTTTGATGTGGCGTGGGTGGAACGATCTGATAGTCGTTTCTCGAGCATCAAAGTTGCACCGCTCGTAGTTTCAAAACTTTTATCCGAATCACTTTTCGGGGATGTGCCAGTGATTGTCACTAGTGCAACACTGACCCTCGGCGGGAGTTTCGATCCGGTTGCAAAATCCCTTGGCCTATTGGCTCCTGACATGGGGTTGAGTGAAGCAGATATTGATGATGACTTTGGTGATGTTGATTACGATGAAGATGGCACCCCAATTCCAATCAAACCTGCGGCTCCTGCATTTTTGCACCAATGGAGTTCATTAGATGTGGGCTCGCCTTTTGATGCAGCCAGTCAAGGCGTGCTTTACATCGCAAAACACCTACCGCCACCTGGCCGTGATGGTTTGGGCGATGAACACTTAGCCGAGCTCACGCGTTTAGTGATTGCGGCAGGTGGCAGAACCCTTGCGCTGTTTTCTTCATGGCGAGCGGTAGATAAAGCAGCCGAGCATCTGCGTAAGGCTATGCCAGAGGCTGATCTTGATGCCAAGTTGTTGGTACAACGTCGCGGAGATGTAGTGGCGGATTTAGTTAAGCAATTTGCTCGCGACACCACATCGGTTTTACTCGGCACAGTTTCACTCTGGCAAGGCGTGGACGTACCGGGCGAATCCTGCTCGCTTGTGGTGATTGATCGGATTCCATTCCCTCGACCAGATGATCCGTTATTCGCAGCCCGCCAAGCTCGTATTGATCGAGCGGGAGGCTCAGGCTTTAAATCAATTGCAGTCCCGCGGGCTGCTTTGCTGCTAGCTCAAGGTGCCGGGCGGTTGTTGCGCAGTCAAAACGATCGCGGCATGGTTGCAGTTTTAGATTCACGTTTGGCGAGTGCCAACTATGCAAATTTCTTACTTCAAAGCATGCCGGAGTTTTGGCGGACAACTGATAAAGATGTTGCGACTGCCGCAATCAATCGATTGGGACATTCTCTGAGTAATCACAGTGAATGAGATCAAGTAGTTAAAGAATGGGCGGACTCGAAAGAGCCGGCCCATTCTTTGGTTTTTAAGACTTAATTTTCAGTATTTACGAAGCACAGTTTTCACGACGCCGAGAATTAGAGCGTTGGTGCCATCGATTGGTTCATAAGCTGGGTTGTGTGGCATTAGCCAGACTTGTCCGTCACGTTTTTTGTAAGTCTTAACAGTCGCCTCTTCGTCATTGATAATGGCAGCAACGATATCGCCACTATTGCAAGAGTTTTGCTTTCGCACCACGACCATGTCGCCCTCGAAAATTCCAGCATCAATCATGGAATCCCCTCTTACTTCAAGCATAAATAGATCGCCAAAACCTGTGAGAGTGCGCGGCAGTGTGAAAGTTTCCAGGTGTTCTTCTTGAGCAATCAAACCAACGCCTGCTGCAATCTGACCGACTAACGGAATTTGAACGGAATCGTCAGCTTCTTGAATTCGATTTGTCGAGCCGCGATACAACTCACCGTTGGGATGTTTGAGAATTTCGATGCCGCGAGCCACGTTGGAACTTTTGCGAATGTAGCCATTGAGCTCGAGGTTCTGAAGTTGGTTGCTGATTGATGAAGAAGACTTCAATCCGACAGATGGACCAAGATCTCGAACGCTCGGGGGATAGCCGTTGGTTTCCATGCCATCAATTAATGCCTGCAACACAAGGGCGGCACGAGGTGAAATACCAGGGCCAATCGGATCTGGAAACTCTGTGACGTTCGAGTCGTTATCCATTTTTCCTCCAAATCAATGTAGGTGGGTGTCAGCAAGATTTCCCGCTAGGGGGACCAAGCGGAGGTTTGGTCCGCAGTCACAGGGGAACCGCGGGCCAAACCACCCACAAATGAAGAATAACCCATTTCGAACAGATGTTCCGAACATTTGAGCGAAAAAACTAGATTTTTTTCAAATTATCTGATTTACTTCGCACAGATGTTCGAAAGGAGCGAAAATGTCACACTTAACTGCTTCCCCTAATGCTGTTAATCGACAGCCACAATACCGCTTAAACAAGCGCGGAAAGTTGGTTGTTGGCGGCCTACTTTCGACTTTATTGGCTGGAGTTTTCTTCACGATTTCTGCTTTCTTTGGCGGTGTAGTCCAGGCAGCTGAACCAAATGCTGAGTCTTATGAGTTCCGCACTATCGTGGTTGCACCGGGGGATTCCCTCTGGCAAATTGCGGATGATGTCGCCCCAACTGCAGATCCACGTGAAGTAATCGACCTAATTGTTGCTGTTAATGAACTCGATAAGTCTGCACATTTACAGGTTGGCCAGACACTCTTAGTGCCGAATTTGTAAAACTGTAGGTCCGACTACAAGTTGCTTGTCGGCTTTATGTGCACTTTCCTTACAGTTCCGACCTCATTTGCCTAACTAACTCGGATGAAAAATAAATTTTTGAAAACACTCGGCGTGTTTCAGGATTAAATATTGCAAATATTTCGAATGCACCCTAACTTTCACCCACTACATCTTGTGGTCACCTCCTAAAAACACTCCCAGATAGTGTGTTTTTGAGTTTTCCACAGGAGAAGTCAGAAGAATTCAAGAAGTTCCCAGCAAAGCTTGGAACTTATCCACAGAAGGGAGTCGAAATGCATTGTCCATATTGCCGCCATGAAGACTCTCGAGTGGTGGATTCCCGGATGCAAGACGATGGCGCCACGATTCGTCGCCGTCGCCAGTGCCCAGAATGCTCCCGCCGTTTCTCGACGATTGAAACTCCAATGCTGCTAATCGCAAAACGTAGCGGCGCGGTTGAAGCATTCAGTCGGGCAAAAGTTATTTCAGGTGTTCGCAAAGCCTGCCAGGGTCGTCCAGTAAACGATGATGATCTTGCTCGACTGGCTCAGAGCGTCGAAGATGCCCTTCGAGCTGCTGGTGCGGGTGAAATCCCTAGCCACGAAGTGGGTCTTGCCATCCTAGGCCCACTGCGCGAACTTGACGAAGTTGCGTACCTCAGATTTGCCTCGGTTTACCGTGATTTTGAATCTCTCGAAGACTTCGAGGGTGAAATCGCAGTATTGCGAGCCACAAAAACGGCAGCTGTTCTGCCAAACCCGACGCAGTAACCACTGCGATCAAAACCGAAACTTCCCCCAACTATCAGCGGCAAACCGCGGATAGCTCATCCCGATCGATGAAAGTAGGAAACCGATGACCGAGACCGCTAGCGGCCAATCCGGCACTGCCAAGCAGCCAAAGTCCAAGGGAATGACCATCAATCGAATTTGGTCCACCCCTGGTGTTCACCCATATGACGAAGTTGTTTGGGAACGTCGCGATGTCGTTCAGAACAACTGGAAAACTGGCGAAGTTGTTTTCGAACAACGTGGAACTGAATTTCCAGACTTCTGGTCAGTTAACGCCTCAACAATTGTCACCACCAAGTACTTCCGAGGTGCAGTCGGTGCCGATAACCGCGAATGGAGCCTGAAGCAACTCATCGATCGGGTTGTTCTCACTTACACCAAGGGCGGCCGCGATTTCGGTTACTTCGCAACCGAAGAAGACGCACAAATCTTCGAACACGAAATGACCTGGATGTTGCTGCATCAGGTGTTCGCATTCAACTCACCTGTTTGGTTTAACGTCGGTACTTCCTCACCACAACAGGTCAGCGCGTGCTTCATCTTGAGTGTCGATGACACCATGGATTCCATCCTCAACTGGTACCGCGAAGAAGGCATGATCTTCAAAGGCGGATCTGGTGCAGGTTTGAACTTAAGCCGAATTCGTTCATCGAAGGAACTTTTGAACAGTGGCGGAACCGCATCTGGCCCAGTTTCCTTCATGCGCGGAGCTGACGCATCTGCCGGAACCATCAAGTCAGGTGGTGCAACTCGTCGTGCTGCCAAGATGGTTGTGCTTGATGTTGACCATCCGGATATCGAAGAATTCGTCGAAACCAAAGTTCGTGAAGAAGAGAAAATTCGCGTGCTCCGGGATGCCGGATTTGATATGGATCTCGGCGGCAAGGACATCATGAGTGTCCAGTACCAGAATGCCAACAACTCAGTTCGGGTAACCGGCGAATTCATGCAGGCAGTAGAAAACGGCACCGAATTCGGTCTGCGGGCTCGCGCAACTGGCGAAGTAATCGAAACCATCGATGCGCGCAAGTTGTTCCGACAGATTTCGGAGGCTGCTTGGGCTTGTGCGGATCCTGGTATTCAGTACGACGACACCATCAACGATTGGCACACCAGCCCAGAAGATGGTCGTATCACTGCGTCCAATCCTTGCTCCGAGTACATGCACTTGGACAATTCCTCTTGCAACCTCTCATCTTTGAACTTGATGAAGTTCCTAAAAGATGACGACACTTTCGATGCAGAGAAGTTCGCCAAGTCAGTTGAATTCATCTTCACTGCAATGGACATCTCGATTTCGTTCGCAGACTTCCCAACCCCAGCAATCGGCGAAACCACTCGTAAGTTCCGTCAGCTCGGAATCGGCTATGCCAACCTCGGCGCC
>JBEAZM010000202.1:0-2634 GCA_041170125.1 Actinomycetota bacterium | reverse complement strand
ATTGAATCAGAATCGGTTTCATGTCCAACTCGAGTGTTGAAGTAGTAATTGATTCCAAGCCAATCATTCTTTACAACATCTAAATCACCTGGCTGGACCACTTTCTTTAAATCCTCACCATAGGTTTGCCAAACAATTTCTGGGTAATCACCACGAAAATGCGCATCCATCCAAAACAGATTCATGTTTGCGTCCATTAACTGTGCTGCATACATCTGCTTCGGATCGGAAATATCATCAACATCGGGCAATGATTGATTCAGGACTGGACCAACCAAGACAGTGTTATCGACTGCTTTGATTGCTTTAAGCGCCAAGTTGTGAGCCAAAACAGAATGGTGAGCCGCTGCGATGGCACTCGCTTTATCTTGCAAGCCTGGTGCGTGATACCCAAGTCCGTAACCCAACCAAGTGAACACCCATGGCTCATTCAAGGTGGCAAGGTGTTTTACTCGATCACCAAAATGCTCACTCACTGCAGCTGCATAATCAGCAAATCGAATAGCTGTTTCCCGATTCACCCAGCCACCGTTGTCTTGTAATTTCTGTGGCAAGTCCCAGTGGTAAAGCGTTCCAAAAGGTTCGATTCCAGCAGCTAAAAGTTTGTCTATTAAACGATCGTAAAAATCGATACCACGTGACTCTCGAATTGAGTCACCATTTGGAAACATGCGTGTCCACGCAAATGAAAACCTGTAGGCCTGAACACCAATCTCTCGCATTAAATCGATATCTGATTCGAATCGGTTGTAGTGATCGTTGGCAATGTCACCAGATTCGCCTCGGGCTACCTTCCCTGGCGTCTCAGAAAAAGTATCCCAAATGGATTTACCTTTACCATCAACATTTGCCGCACCTTCAATTTGATATGCCGAGGTAGCAACTCCGAATTTGAAATTTTCCGGAAAATTAAACTTTGCTGCGGTCACGGGTTCCCTCGTTTATCGTGAAGTGGACGGGTACTCGCCAACTCTATGGCTCCAAGATGCTGTTGGACTCATTCACTGGTAGTTTCAAAACATGGAGCAGAAATTTGCAGTAATCACTGGCGGCAGTCGCGGGATCGGTTTCGCTGCCGCCAAACTTTTAGGTGAAGCCGGTTGGTTGGTCGGAGTAATCGGACGCACCCCAGAAACTACGGATGCAGCTGTTAGTGCTCTAGTTGATCTCGAGATAGATGCTGTCGGTTTTGCGGCTGACGTGACCTCCCCGGAAGCAATGACGGCAATGGCCGCGCATTTTGAGAATATTGCTCCGATCGATGTTTTAGTTAACTCTGCTGGCGTTATGTCCGAGAAAACCGCCCGCACCTTGCGTACATCGCCAGAAGAATGGCATCGCGTGATGAGCATTAATCTGGATGGTGTTTTTAATGCAATTGCAGCCGTTACCCCAGCAATGGTGAAGCGTCAGTCAGGCCGCGTAATCAATGTCTCTGCATGTCTTGGTCGGATGAGTGGACCAGGCACTGCCGGTGGATTGGCGCCATATCGGATCTCAAAAGCGGCAGTAAATGCTTTGACGAAGAACCTCGCTGCCGAACTTGGCCAAGGAACCAAAGGTGTTGTGGTCGATGCAATGTGTCCAAACCACAGTCGGACTGACATGGGTGGTCCAGATGCACCTTTGTCTGCTGAAGAGGGTGCTGACACGATTTATTGGCTGGCAACTCGGGAGCTAAAAAACCCAGATGGAACAGTTGTTGAGAACGGCTTATTGTGGGAAGAGCGAGCAATCGTTCCTTGGTAGGGTGTAGAAATGCATTTTGATCACGGAATTCCAGTCATCGATGAACGTCCAGTTCGAATTTCTGCAGGCATTCTTTTTGGTTTGATTCTGCTAGCGATATTTAATTTCATGCGAACTGGAGATTTCACCCCCATTTATCTGTTTGTCGGATTCATTTCGATTGACTTGCTCATTCGGATTCTGATTAACCCAAAGTTTTCCCCAACAATCGCGATTGGAAATTTATTTACTCGTAGTGGCACTCCACACTGGATTGGGATTCCACAGAAGAAGTTTGCCTGGACCCTTGGACTCGTTCTGGCCTTAGTTATGGTGAGTAGCACTTTCTTGCTGGGCGAACGAAATCCGATTGCCAGTCTTTCCTGTATGGCTTGCCTAATGCTCTTAATGTACGAATCAATTTTCGGTGTCTGTGTCGGTTGCACACTTTACGGAAAGCTATTTCCCAACAAGCCCACAGTATGTCCAGACGGTTCGTGCGAAATTAAAACTGCTTAACGGCCTATAGGAAGTACTTAAAGATAGCTGCACCAAGAGCTTGCTGATGTCGCTTGGGCAAGTTGCCCAAGGCATCCGCGATCTGAGGTTCCCAACGTGATTGGCGGACTAACTCAACAAGCAGAGTGGCATCTTGCTCACTCAACTCATCACTGAGTTCGGAGATTGTTCCGATGCATTGAGATGTAGCAGTTGCGATCAACTCAGCTTTGGTGGCAAACCTTGGAAAAATACTTCCCGTGGTCACATTTGCCGCCTTTGCTAATCGCATGACGGTGGCATTGCGATACCCAATTTTGCCAATCAACTCAAGGCTGGAATTTAGTAAGTTGTCGAGCGAGGCATCGTCACTATCACTCGGTTGGAAAACTTGAATGCGAGATTTAC
>JBEAZM010000201.1:0-3374 GCA_041170125.1 Actinomycetota bacterium | reverse complement strand
CGTGTGTAAAAACCGACTATCCGCATAGGCGGGGCTTTGAGTAGTTCACTAACCACTTCATATTATTTAAGATTAGAACAACTAAAGCAGAGAGAGTCCATATGAATCCGCCAGAAGAACAGACCAAACGTCGAGTTTTGGACTGGATTGGTCTCAAAAAAGACGAAGTTGTCCCTGCTTCAAGCAGCGCTGAAGAATTGATTGAACGCATTAAGCAACTGCAGCAGGAAAATGCCGAACTTCGAGCCCGTAAGGATTTACAGGATCTAGATCCAGCCGAGATTGAGGCACTTGCTGCAGAAACTGCGGTTGCGATTCTTAAGACCGTTCATGTTCGCGAAGCGGAAGCAAAAGCCGCAGCTAATGAACTGCTCGAGACATCCTCAAAGAAAGCCACAGCCGCACTGACCTCCGCTGAAAAACGGCTTTCGGATGCGACTGTAACTGCTGATAAAGCTATTGCGGACGCGCAGAAAGCGGCGCAAAGCACGATTGATTCGGCAGAAAAGAAGGCCGCAAGTCTGGTGGCTGAGGCTGAGGCCGCTGCCAAACAAATTCGAGCCACGCTCGATGCTGAAGGCCAGCAGATCCGAACTGAGGCTCAGCAGTGGGCAAATCAGACTCGGGCAGCAGCAGACGCGGAAATCGCAAAACTTAAGTCCGACGCACAGCAATGGGCTGATGCGGTTCGAGCAGCTGCAGAGAATCAAGCGGCGCGAATTCGAGCCGACATCACCACTGCAATGGCTGAGGCGCGAGAAGCCCAGAAGTCGATTGCCGATGCGCACGATAAGTTGCTAAAAGCCGCAGATAAGCAGTACCGGTTGGCTGTGGCCGCGATTGAAAATCTGGATGGCCATTCGACTGAGGTGAAAGCTGCAGAGGCCAAAGCCAAGCCTGCTGCGAAAAAAGCCGAAGCTGCTGAAGCTAAGTCAAAGGCTGAACCAAAAGCCGCTCCGAGCAAATAGCGCAGATTTTCGGCGGATTTTTAAGCCGAATTTTTAAAAGCGGGTCACGAAAGTGGCCCGCTTTTATTTTTGAGATTGACAGTGTCAGTGGGGGTCGCTTTACTACGCCTATCGAACAAATGTTCGATTTACGGCACAACCCCCTGAATGTGCTGTTTCCCGCTTTGGTGGAGGTCCTCGACCCACCTTTGCCAAAGCGGCCGGTAAACCGGCCACCCGGCAGCTAAGGCTGCCGGGTGCGGTCGAGTCGCGTTTATCGATGGGTCGAATTTCAGGTAACTCCAATTGGTGTAGAGGCTGAAATGACGAAGCGACCCGTAGCTATTGAAATCGAAGTGCAAACAAAGGCTGGAATTCCGGTTGCCTTTAATCTGCATAACCGCTGGTACTCAGTGCAAAACGTGTTGATGCATTGGGTGGAAGTCGGACCTTGGTGGCGCAGTTCCGTAACTGGCAACACCACTTTTGCTGATGTTGATGATGTGACTTGGCGGATATGGCGAATTGAAGCGGTTTCGATTAGCGGTGCAATTGTGGCTGACATTGCTTATCGGGAATCACTGACTTCAAGTAGTGCATTTCCATGGAGATTAATCCGAATTTTTGATTAGAGGAGCGAAATGGAATTTGTACATTTACATACCGCTTCGAGTTACTCAATCCGCTACGGAGCGACTTCCCCAGAAGATTTAGTTGCGGCTGCAGTTGAACTTGGTTTCTCCACGCTGGCTCTCACTGATCGCGATGGTCTGTACGGCTCAATCAAATTTATCCAAGCAGCGAGCGCAGCAAACTTAAAACCAGTTTTGGGTTTGGAGCTTGAACTTCTTGATACTGAATTAGTCGAACTAACTAATCCCAGATTTGGTGGTGGTGTTAGAGATAGTCAGCGCGCTCGAGTTACAGTTTTAAGTCGCGGCCGACTTGGTTTTGTGGCGTTGAATCGACTGGCTTCTGCGGTTGCTGAATTAGGTGGCATTTCACCACTAGTTTTAAAAGAAATTATCGAACTAACTAATGCGGAGATCTTTTTATTACTAGGTTCCGAATCAGATTTTGGTAGAGCCGTTTTGAGTCGAAGCTCAGATGTGGCGTTGCAGATTTTTCGAGACTGGCAAGCCGCTGGGTCAAAAGTGGCGGTTGAGGTGGTGTCACATCGCGCTCGAGATATCCAAACCACGCCAGTTTCCGTTGCTGGTCTAACTCGGCACGGCGCTAGTTATTCCACGCCGATGGCAGCTCGGTTACTGCGATTTGCAATCAGCCAGAAATTACCCGCAGTGCTTACGAATGCGGTTCGCTACGCAACCCGTAGCCAAGCAAAAGTGGTTGATGTTTTAGATGCAACTCGCCGCTTAGTGACGCTCTCGGGGAATTCAGTTGATCGTTCCAACGCTGAAGGTTTTTTAAAGTCGGCTAACGAAATGTGGGAACTGCTGCTCGAAATCGGCCAATCTGCAGCTGCAGACTTAAGCGATTTGAAACGGGTTTGGGAATTGACGAATCAAATTGGGAATTACTGTGTGATTGATCCAGCCCAAGACATGGGTATTGGTCAAGTTTTTGTGCCAGAACTTGATGTCATCCTGAACCCAAAACCCCAAAACCAAAATTACAGCTGGAACCGAGCACTTGCGCCATACCGAACAGCCGAAACTATTGCCCGTGAGGCCAACCTGGCAGCAGAAATTTTGCGTAGCCGAACGTATGCAGCATTGACTGAGCCGCGGTACCAAAAAGAGTTCTCAACCGCGGAGCTGCATCAGCGACTTGAAGCCGAACTTGCTGTTGTGCAGCAGCTTGGTTTTGCAAGTTTCTTTTTAACAGTTGCAGAAGTCGTTTCGATAACTAAACAGATGGGAATTCGTGTAGCAGCACGAGGCTCGGGGGCTGGAAGTTTGATAAATCACTTACTAGGAATATCTGCGCTGCATCCACTCTCACATGGTTTTGTGATGGAGCGATTTCTTTCACCACTAAGAAGTTCGCTACCTGATATCGATATTGATGTCGAATCGCATCGCCGACTTGAGGTTTACCAGGCTGTATTTAACCGTTTTGGTGCCGACCGCGTGGCAGCAGTTTCAATGATGGATACCTATCGAGTGCGACATGCAATTCGGGATGTTGGAAAAGCTTTAGCTCTACCAGCAGCTGAGATTGGAATTATGGCAAAAGCGTTTCCGCGGATTCGTGCTCGCGATATTCGACGAGCCTTGACAGAGCTACCAGAGCTAGCCCAAAGTGGACTTGGCAAACTGCATGCAAGCGGCGCTTTAAATCATTTTGTTGAATTAGTTGAAGGGCTAGACAAACTGCCGCGAAATGTCGCAATGCACCCGTGTGGGGTTTTACTCTCGGATTCGGCTCTATTGGATCGAACTCCTGTGCAGGCAAGCGGTGCTG
>JBEAZM010000200.1:0-3305 GCA_041170125.1 Actinomycetota bacterium | reverse complement strand
TAGTGAATGAGGCTGGACCGGCTTGCCACACTGGTACGGATACTTGTTTTGATGCCGACTTGATTGCGGAGTTCCATTCATGAAACTGGATTACAAACTGAACGGTGAAATTCGACCGACGCTAGAAGAGTTTCGCGAACTCGCTAAAACTCGGCGCGTGATTCCGGTTGCCAAACGCGTTTTGGCCGATGGTGAAACACCCGTTGGTTTGTACCGCAAACTCGCTGGCGAACGCGCAGGAACTTTCCTATTGGAATCTGCCGAGCACGGCCGCTCTTGGTCGCGTTACTCGTTTGTTGGGGCCAAATCTCGAGCTATGTTGACGAGCGAGGCTGGTGAATCGAAGTGGTTTGGAGATGTCCCCGTCGGCATACCCCCAACCACAAATCCACTTGAGGCGTTGCGGGAAACCATTGCTGCGTTACACACCGAACCCTTGCCAGGTCTGCCACCGTTGACGAGCGGCATGGTTGGGCTAATTTCATACGATGCTGTGCGGCGTTGGGAAAAATTGCCTGAGACTGCTGTTGATGAATTAGAAATTCCTGAAATTGCAATGTTGCTTGCGACAGATCTCGCAGTCCTTGACCACTGGGATGGCTCCGTCTGGTTGATTGCTAATGCGATTAACTTTGATGCCACAGATGACAGAGTTGATGATGCATATGCCGATGCTTTAGAGCGAATTGCGCGAATGCAAAACGACTTGATCCAACCAGCAGCAGCATCTGCATTGGTGTGGGATGCCAACCCACCAATGGAATTTACGGCTCGCACTGCAGCTGCTGACTACCTAGCCGGTGTAGAACGTTGTAAAGAATACGTTCGGGCGGGTGATGCATTTCAAATTGTGCTTTCTCAACGTTTTGATGCACCGGTCACAGCTTCCGCGCTGGATGTTTATCGAGTTTTGCGGGTACAGAATCCCAGTCCCTACATGTACTTATTCCGCTTTCCGAAATCGGAATTGGCTGATGAGGCTGAGGTTGCCTTCGATGTTGTAGGAAGTAGTCCGGAGGCCTTAATCAAACTAACTAAAGGTCGTGCGATGTTGCACCCGATCGCTGGCACCCGGCCGCGTGGGGAAAGTGTTGAAGCTGACAACGCATTGGCCGCCGATTTAATGGCGGACATCAAAGAGCGGGCGGAGCACTTGATGCTGGTTGATTTAGGGCGCAATGATTTAGGCCGAGTGTGCGAAAGCGGCACGGTTGAAGTTACGGACTTTATGTCGATTGAGCGCTATTCACATGTAATGCACATCGTCTCAACCGTCGAGGGCGACATTGCTCCGAACAAAACTGCCTACGATCTCTTAGCCGCTACTTTCCCAGCTGGCACTTTGTCGGGTGCCCCCAAACCTCGAGCGATGGAAATTATCGAAGAGATTGAAGGGGTGCGGCGAGGTGTTTACGGTGGGATTGTTGGGTATCTTGATTTTGCTGGCGACATGGACACCGCAATCGCAATTCGAACCGCAGTGATTCGCAACGGCACTGCCCATGTGCAGGCGGGTGCTGGGGTTGTGGCTGATAGTGTCGCTGAAACTGAACATCAGGAATGTCAGAACAAGGCTGCTGCCGTATTGCGGGCAATCGCTGCAGCCAACACGATTTCCCAGCTATAACGTGGCAGACTTGGGCCAATTCAAAGGAGAAAACATGTCAGAGAAGCGTTCCCATCACGGCAACACGCCTGCAGCTTGGACAACGGTCACGATTGCACTTGTTGGTTTCATCGTTGGCGGCGTCGGTATTGTGATTGGTGAAATGCTTTATTTCTGGATTGGTGTTGGCCTTAATGCGGCTGCGCTAGTTATCGGAAAGGTCATGCAGATGGCCGGTCTAGGTCAGATTCGGAAGTAGTTCAGGATTTATCAGTTTCTATCCTGACATTTCCCTGACATTTCCAGAGCCGTTCGCTGACGCAAAATTGGGAGAGTGGGCGCATGCAGAACGAAACTCCCAACGGCTTGATCCTGGTTGTTGAAGACGAGGCCACGATCGCCGAATTAGTCCGCCGCTATCTGTCTAAAGCTGGTTTTGGCGTTCATGTCGTCGGCGATGGCACGTCGGCTTTGAAAGCGATTGACGAACTTAAGCCTTCTGCGGTTGTGCTTGATATTGGTATTCCTGCTCCCGATGGCATCGAAATCACCCAAAAATTACGAGCGGCCGGGAATTGGATTCCAATTCTTTTGTGTACGGCGCGGGACGACGAGATTGATCGAGTCATCGGATTGGAAATGGGAGCCGACGATTACATCACCAAGCCTTTTAGTCCGCGGGAACTTGTTGCTCGGGTGAAAGTTGCAGTGCGACGCAATCAGCGGGTGGGCGTTGTTGAAACCGATGAGGTCGTGCTTGGTGAGGTTGTGATTGAGAAAGCCAGCCGACGGGTTTTTGTGGCTGGCATTGAAGTGGAATTCACAGCGACCGAGTTTGATTTATTGGAGTACCTAATGGCGCGCCCTGGTCGGGTGTTATCGCGTGAGCAGTTGTTGAGCGAAGTCTGGGGTTATGCAGCTTTCGTATCTGGTCGCACAGTAGACACTCATATTGCCCAAGTGCGCGCGAAGCTCGGTGAGAACTCCTTTATTCGCACGGTTCGCGGAATTGGTTATTCCGCCGAAGCGGTGAAGCAAAAGTGAGTCAGATTGCAGACGGAGGCAAAGTCAAACATCAGACTCTGCAAAAAATCGTTGTCGGTAAAAGTCGGGGCACACTGGCAAATCGGATTTTGTTGGTTTCTGTATTAAGCATTCTCATCACTTCGTTTGTGGCACTAGCCATCTCATTTCCGGTCCTTCGGCAAACATCCGATAACCAGACACGCTCGGTGCTTGCTGATCAAGCTGACACGTTGGCCAATGTAGTTTTGCTTGGTCCAAACACAGATCTGGGCGAACAGTTACTGCGAGATTTAGTGCGCGAGTTTGAGAGTTCAGGTCGAGGTGAAGGCGGGTTTGGCCATCGAGGCAACCGCGATGGCTTGCCGCCCGGAGTTGTGGTAGTGCCAGTCGCCACGGACAGCGAACCCACTGGGCCAATCACCGCAACTGACATAGCCGCAGTGGTTTCTGGTGAAAACGTCAGTTACAAAACCTCAGGGCTTGCCATCAACTACTTTGTTGAAGGGCGGGCACTTGGGCCAGGCCAAGGCGTGTTTTTGATTCAACAAACCAGCATCGTTGATTCAAACGTGCGGGAACTTCTGGCAGGTACAGCGATTGCGCTAGCAGTCGGCCTGATGGCTGCGATTTTATTGGCCCGTTTTGTTGCCCGACGAACCGCAAAGCCCATGCA
>JBEAZM010000199.1:0-7804 GCA_041170125.1 Actinomycetota bacterium | reverse complement strand
TCAACCTGAATCAGATTCCATCACCAAACGCATATGCAATCTGGGGTTAGAACTAATGGGTGTTGATTACGTATCGATCGGGATTGTTGTTAACAATTCTTATTCGACAGTCGATACATCCCATGATTTAGCAGTGTTCCTCGACGAACAACAATTCACCTTTGGAGATGGACCAACGTATATGGCGAGAAATGCGATTGCGCCAATTTTGGTGGAAAATATTCGAGCTTCAGATTTTCAAAAGACATACCCCGCTTTCGCTACTACAAGTAAATTAACTGAACTTGGGGCGATATTTGCTTTCCCGCTGAGCATCGGTGGAGCTTTCATTGGTGTGATGACGGGATATCGGAAAACTCCCGGGCCGCTTGATGGTGATAATTTCGCAAATGCTTTGGTCCTGAGCTCGATAGCAACTGCTGAGTTAATCAAATCCGGAGCAGGAGTTAGTACTGACGAGAACCAGAATGTTTTCAGTCTCGAGAAATTCGATAACTCCTCGCTGCAGATTGCAGCTGGCATGGTTGCAGAACAACTCAATTGCAGTGTGATTGAGGCTTTGGTTCGAATTCGAGCGTTGGCTTTTAGTGAAGACTCGTCAGTAAATGCAATAGCTAAGAAAATTGTGACAAAAGAAATTTCAATAGAGTTAGAAATGAAAGGTGATTGAGATGACTAAATTGACTGCCGATCTTCCCGGTGCGTCTGATTTGGCGATGACGCTTATCGAAATATCGCAATCGGTCACTCGCGGGGCTGAGACTTTTGAAGTTTTTAACTCGCTCGTTGAACGATGTGTGGAGCTGTTACCTGTGGCAGCAGCCGGCATCCTGTTACGCGATGTTAATGGTGTCCTGCAAGTGATAGGGGCATCGAGTCCCTCAGCCCATCTTTTGGATTTATTTCAAGTGCAAAACGAAGAGGGTCCCTGTCTGGAGTGTTGCAACACTGGTGTCGCAGTGAGTGATGAGTCCTTAGATGCGGCCGGTAGCTGGCCAAAATTCGCCAAACTGACGCGTGAGACTGGATTTTCGGCAGTTTATGCATTGCCTTTGCATTCCAAGAACGTTGTTGTGGGTGCTTTAAATCTGTTTGCAGAGAAACCAATTTCTGAAGATAGATTGCTAGTTGGACAGGCATTAGCAGATGTTGCAACCATGTCACTGTTGCAACTTGATCCACAGGTTGATTTGCAAGTCATGGTGCGACATATACATATTGCGGTTGAATCTAAGAACACGCTTGAACAGGCGCAAGGAATGATTGCCCAACGATTCAATCTTGATATCGAGTCCGCGTACTTTCGGATTCGACAAGCAGCAGATGAGACTCGATTGCCGCTGGTGGAGGTAGCTCGCGCAGTAGTTCAACGCGATGAAAATTCACCAGTCGCCAAATTATTAAGTAAGGCATAGAACCGTGAACGCCGGTGAGTTCCAATCAGCGGCAAGTTCAAACAACAAACCACATGCAAAAGCAGCATTTCTTGATTTGCTGGATTCGAAAATCAAGGTCAGCGCAATCACTAATTCGCACCCTGACACTGCACGATTACGTAATGGAGACCCCTTTCCTTTTGTGATTGCAATCATTCCGGCATACAACGAACAAGATTCGATTCTCAAGACTCTCAAGTCGCTGAAAACTCAGACCCGACCACCTGACGAAATTATTGTGCTGGCTGACAATTGCACTGACGACACAATCCCACTTGTGATTGCGGCTGGAGTCACTATCGTTGAAAGTCGGGACAACGCAGATGGGAAAGCTGGGGCCTTAAATCAACTACTGGATCAAATTCTGCCCATACTTTTTGGGTCCGACGTCATTTTGGTGATGGATGCCGATACCGCTCTCACCACCGACTTCATTCAAGAGTCCGTCAATGTTCTATTTAGTGATTCCAAAAAGAAAATTGCTGGGGTTGGTGGAATTTTCCTAGGTGATGACTCTGAGGGTTGGAACCTTGTTAAACAGCTTCAGAGTAATGAATACGTTCGCTATCAGCGCCGACTATCGCGTCGCCGCGGCCGGGCATTAGTACTTACTGGAACTGGCACAGTGTTCAAAGTCGAAACTCTGTTGGCAGTGAAAACTGCCCGTACCAATGGACGTTTACCAGACTTTGGACACTCAGAAAGTGTTTACGATCTATCGGCTCTAACTGAGGACAACGAACTAACGATTTCAGTGAAGGAACTCGGATACCGGGTTGTATCGCCAAAGAATTGCACGGTTGGTACGGCGATGATGCCGGACATAAAGAGTCTTTATAAACAACGGCGCAGATGGCAACGTGGGGCACTCGAAAACATAATTGCGCATCGGGTGAACCTGCACACGTTGCCATATCTCTTGCGACAACTACTCACCTATATCGGCGTACTTTTTCTACCGTTTTATCTCTACACGTTAACCATCGCACTGATCACTCAGAGCAGTATCAATTTCCTGCAACCACTTTGGGTAGCAGTGGCGGTTGTATATGTTTTGGAGCAATCTTTCTCAGTTCGAAAAGGTGGCAAGAAAGCTGTTCTCATTTCGCTTTTGATACTGCCGGAGATTTTGTTGAACATGTTTCTGAATCTGATTTATGTTGCAACTTTGTATGGTGCACTTTTCGCTACCAACGAAAGTTGGGGACGAATGCGGCACCTACAACAGATGCCGTTGACTGAACAAGATCAATCTACAGAAACTGTGGTCAAACCTGTAACCCTCCATGGCACCCACAAAATCCGTCACACATCCAAAGCCAGAGGGATTGAACTCATTTTGGTCTTATTGACTTTAGTCCCAGTCTATTTTGGGATAGTTATTCCACTTGTGGACTTGCAGCTGGCATGGAATGTGATTGCTGTTTATGTCTTAACTGGATTTGCTGCAACCATATTGAGGCTGATTCCAGTCAAGACGTTTTAGTTACTTTTCTTCAACAGTGCGATTGTGTACGCAATTCCAAAACTAAAACCGACCATCGCATAAAGGATTATGAACCAGTTCAGCTCGGCTGGAATCAAAAGTGTGAGCACACCTAGAGATGTGGCCGCGACTGCCATGACCTGACCAACTTTACGCACGGATACATTGCTCTGCTGTTTGCTATTCATCCACATATTGCCAGCCAGCGCTACCAAAGTTATGCCAATCATGCGCATTGACCACTGCAGGGCTGCATCACCACTGTTCAAGGAAAGTAGATCCAGGAAAAGTGCAGGTGCGAGTAGCAAAAGTGTTGCACTCAATCCAAAGATGATGGATCCAGCCTGAAGAATTTTTCTGATGCTCAACATGTGGCAAGAATAAGTAGTCAAACGTGCTCTTACGCTGAAATGCGTCGTTATTTCTGTTTACATCTTCCTATGAAAAAGTGGTTGAAGCGGATTGTTCTTGGGTTAGCCGTCACTTTGGCAGTTGGACCTTTCTTGGTCCCGGTCAATTCCAGCGGAACTCTTACTTATAAGGATGCTGCAGCTGAGTTGTGGCAAGGTGAATCGAACTGGGTGGAACTAGCTGGTCATGATGTGCACTTTGTCGAAGCTGGGAATCCAACCTCCGAAAGACTGATTGTTTTGATGCACGGTTTTGGAGCGAGTGCCTACTCTTACAAAGAAGTTCTGCCTCAACTTGCCGAGGTCGGTCATGTGATTGCGTTTGACCGTGCGGCTTTCGGTTTCACTGAGCGCCCAACCGAGTGGGAGTTGAATCCATACGGCACCCAAGGCCAGCTTCAAGTCCTGGATGAGTTGATTACAAAGTTTGGTAGCGGAAAAGAGGTGGTGCTAGTTGGACATTCAGCGGGTGGTTCGCTCGCAGCTAGCTACGTTTTAAATTATCCAGAAAGCGTGGATAAGTTGGTTTTGTTTGCTCCTGCGGTTCTCACTTCTGGTGGTACACCGAGATGGTTGAACTGGATCTTTTCGATTCCACAATTGGATCACTTGGGCCCACTGCTGGTGTCACAAATCGCAACCGCTGGTCTAGACATTTTGTACAGCAGTTACTTTGATGAATCAAAGGTCACTGCTTCTGTGCTCGATGGCTACACAGCTCCACTCAAAATTGAGGGTTGGGAACGAGCCTTCTGGGAATTCAACAGGGCGCCACGTGGTGACGGGGTGGCTGAGCGATTGGGCGAAATCAAGGTTCCAACTCTGGTCATTACTGGCGACAGCGATGCGATTGTGCCGACTGCGGACTCAAAGAAAGTAGCGCGCTTGGTTGCTGGCAGTGAATTAGTGGTTATTCCACAAACTGGGCATCTTCCGAATGAAGAGGACCCAGCAGAATTTACAAAGGCTTTAATTGATTTCATTATGGAAACGAATTAGTCACATAAACTCAATGCATGCAGTTAACAACCTGTTTGTGGTTCAACGGCAACGCCCGTGAGGCGGCCGAGTTTTATGTACAGTTATTTCCTAATTCAAGGTTAGTGAGTAACTGGATTACGGATGCAGATACGCCTGGTAACCAAGTTGGTGACGAGGTCACTGTGGAGTTTGAAATTTTCGGACAGAAGTTCATCGCACTGAATGGTGGTCCACAATTTCCACACACTGAAGCAGTTTCGTTTCAAATTCCATGTGAGGACCAAGCAGAAATAGATCACTACTGGAACACCTTGACTGCCGATGGTGGCGAAGAAAGTATGTGTGGTTGGTTGAAAGACAAATTTGGAGTCAGTTGGCAGGTCACATCTCCCGAAATGATGCGTTTTATAGCTGGAGCAGACAAATCGGGTGCCGAGCGAGCTGTGAAGGCAATGCTAGAAATGCGGAAAATTGTTTTGAAAGATTTAGAGAAGGCGTACAACAATGATTAATTCGATTTTTGTGAATCTTCCAGTGCGTAAGTTGCAACGCTCGGTTGAATTCTTCACAGGTCTTGGTTTCACTTTCAATGCACAATTCACTGATGAAAGCAGCACCTGCATGATTATTGGTGAGAACATGTACGCGATGCTTTTGGAAGATGAAAAATTTACTGGTTTTATCGACAAGCCGATTGCAGACACATCAACTGTTGAGGCATTAATTGCACTTAGCTGTGAGAGCCGCGACGAGGTTGAACGAATCGCTGAAAAAGCTTTCGAGCTCGGTGCTCGGCGTTACAAAGAACCTGATGATCATGGCTTCATGTTCGCCTGGGGTTTTGAAGATCTAGACGGTCACATTTGGGAAGTGTTCTGGATGAATCCGGAATACGTTCAATAATTCAAGTTCTATTTGTGGATTCACCTGGCACGCTTGACTTCAGAACTTATTCTGAAGTAGTTTTGTGAAATGAATTCCACAATTGAGTCTTTCCTATCTTCTGAACTAAGCAGAAATTCCGCCAAGGTATTTCAAGCAGCTGAAGTTCGGCCGGTTCTAGTGACGCGAAGAGATGGAGAAAACCTGGTTTTAATGTCAGAGCGGGACTCAACTTCCCGCGACGAGCTCATGTCTTTGGCTGCTCAGTTAATTGCAGTCACTACAGATGACAATGGCACTTTGCATGAAAGGCTTTCAGTTATTTTCCCGTGGATTCTGGCGCTTAGTGAAGCAGACCGAGAGGACTGTGCAAATGAAATTCTGACAGCCGCCCGAGCCGCTTTTGCTACGTCCAAGCCAAATTTAGTGCTACTTGAAATAGCCGCCTGGAGAGACTCTGCAATCGCGATTGCAGACGGTCTAGGGAATATCGTGGATTTGGAACTTCAAAATCCTGAGTTAGTCGCACGACCTTAAGATGGATTTTGAACAGGTAAATCGACCTGTCAGAAAAACTGAGTATCGTATTTATTTCTCAAACTCAAAGTGTAAAAAGGAGTGGGAGAACCTAAATGCGACCCGTATCGGAGACTTGATCACAGCGTGGGACTTTCTAACCAAGAATCCAACTGAAGTTAGCCCAGTGTGTTATCGACTCAAAGGTGAACTTGGGTACGTGATTCGAAATGGAAAAAAGTTCGATAGATGGCAACTCAAAATCAGCATTACTCATGGGGCAAGAATTTGGTATTGGATAGAAAATAACTCGGTATTTATTGAGCAAGTCCACACAAGCCATCCAAATAAAACAAAGTAACCCTCTTTATGGGTTTCGGAAGTAAAACTCTATTTAAAGCGGCGCACTTCTTGCGGCCAACCACAAGCAATCGCAATTTTCTTACCCCAAAAATGTGCTTCATCATCGGTATCGACTGAAACAATGGTCAGACCGCCGACAAAATGTTCATCGCTAGATATCTGCGCTGTTAGGTTACCCGCCGCATCGATTCCAATAGCTTGATCGATTTCCTCAATCAATCCTCCCGCGAAAACGACAATACCTGCGGCTGCCATTTCTTCAACCACCGCACGAGCTAGTGGACCTCGCCCCTCAAACCATTCTGCTGTTTGATCTGGAACCCATTGCTGGTTGAAATGAATCATGTACTTAGGCATTTGAAACCTTTCGAGCTGAAGATTGCATCCCTACCGTTTACCGGCGAAGTAAGTATGCATGGTGGAATCCCAATGGTCTCGGATTTCTTGAATTTCTTGTCCTTCGCTCGAGAGCGGGAACACACTTCCTTCAATTTGGCCGCCGAGTTGGGTGAGTTGTTCGAGGTATTCAGTGTGTTTGCGGACATGATCAAAAACTCCCGCGGGTGTGCTGTATTCCTCAAGCACTACACATCTGGTTCCATCCAGGGAAAAGAAGATTTCATATCGGAGAACAGAGTCCATTTCTTTCAGACTAATCAGCATTTGTTGAGCGATAGCTTTGAATTCAGCGAGATTTTCTTCGGGGATACTTGGAAAAATCGCTACGGCCATCAAGTTTTCCATTTTTGTCCTTGTGTTCAAAAAAATAGTTAATTAAGTTTTTCGTATGTCGGTAGCAAACACAAGCCCTTCGGAAATAATTACGGGGCATAAGAACGTTCGCGCAGCACTTCGAGACACTGAGAAATACTCATCTGACTTACAGGGTGATGCAGATGTTCGAGATTACCGACAGCTACCGTTAGAAGTAGACCCTCCAAGACACCACCTTTTTAGAACAGCGCTTTCTCCCTACTTTGTTAAACCGGCAATTGAGAAGTTCTCGGCAGATTTCAAAAGTATTTCGCTGAACTTGATTGATGATTACTTTGCTAAAACTCCGGAAGAAGTGGTTTCTGACTTAGCCCTGCCAGTTGTGATGCAGAATCTGGGTGTCATCTACAACCGGCCGCAGGATGTTGATGAATGGATGTCCTGGGGTCCGGATGTTTGGACTGCGGAATCGGAAGTGCGCAGTGGCGATGTTCTACACCGCTATATCGACGCGATCTATGAAGAAGCATTACGCGGTGAGAATGATGACATCTGGCGTGAGATTGCTTTCATGGAAATTGATGGGAAACAAGTAACTCCCATGGAATTTAGAGGGATTGTTGGAGTCCTTTTGGCGGGTGGGCGCGACACTGTGGTGAAACTTCTCACCGGAATTGTTTGGCATTTTGCAAAAACGGATGATTTGAATCTAATCAAGAGTGGTGAAGTCACCATCAACTCCGCCATTCAAGAGTTTTTGCGATTTCTCTCCCCTCTGCCGATGATGAATCGAACAACGGTTCCAGAAACTGGAGCTGAGGATCTACCAGCGGATCGATATGTAGGTGTGAGTTTTATCTCTGGCAATTTTGATGAATCCGTTTTTGAGGATCCTTTCAAGATTGATTTGCGTCGAGCTCGCAATCCACATTTGAGTTTTGGTTTCGGTCCCCACACCTGCTTGGGCAATCACATTGCTGAGGTTGAGGCACGAATCTTCATTGAGGCGTTGATTG
>JBEAZM010000198.1:0-8503 GCA_041170125.1 Actinomycetota bacterium | reverse complement strand
TGGTTCTGATTCAAGAAATACTTCTAGTCGTCGAGACGACCGACCGGGAAGTTCGCGAGCTGGTTCACGCCCAGGAGATGATCGGCCGCGTCGCCGGAGTGACGATTCGCGTCCGACTCGTGGACCACGTCGGGATGACAGAACGGAATCGCGAAGAGATTCAGGGCGCGGAGATAAAGCTCCGGTTGGACGTCGTGACACTCGTGGGGGCGAGCGGAATTTAGTTTCTGAAGGTAAAAGCACCGTTCAAACTGAGAATTTGATTTCGCTGCCAAACGATATTGATATCAAGATATTGCCAAAGCAGGTAATTGCTGAACTTCGTAACATCTCACCAGCTGCGGCTGATTTTGTGTCCAAGCATTTGGCCGCGGCTCTTTATGCGCTCGAAGCCGGGGATGCGGCTTTGGCTCATCAACATGCTATTGCTGCCCGTAGTCGAGCAGCTCGGTTACCTGCGGTTCGGGAAATGTGTGGCATGGCCGCCTATGAAGCCGAGCTGTGGGCTGAAGCGCTTAACGAATTTCGGACTTACATGCGACTAACTGGTGACCCACTGTTCTTGCCATTGATGGCTGATTGTGAACGTGGTCTTGGTCGTCCACAGCGGGCACTGCAACTTGCTCGCAGTGAACAAGTGCGCTCGCTGGATGCAGAGGCTCGTATGGAAATGCGAATAGTCGCAAGTGGCGCCCGTCGTGATCTTGGACAATTTGATGCAGCAGTTGCTGTTTTAGAAGTACCAGAATTGAATTCCCGTGGGTCGAGTGCAATTTTTACACGACTTCGTTATGCCTACGCAGAAGCATTGCTGGCGGCAGGAGATCGGTTAAAGGCTCGTGACTGGTTCGTCAAGACAGCACTTTCAGATGTGGAAGATATTACTGATGCTTCCGAACGTGCTTTAGAGCTCAACGACTGATTTGAGCCGACTAGTTTTACGATTTCTCCACAACGAATCTTTTCCACAATCAGCAATTTGTAGTTAATAATTTTTACCTCCTGATAAACGATTTGTCAGGAGGTAAAAATGTTAAATGAGGTTTTTCTAGCGGGAACAATCCAAGGTGAGCTTCGGCCGATGAGACTGAAGGAAGCGGAGGAGCGTTTCATTTTTCGGCTCAAAGTTGCGCGAGACCAGGGTGGCAGCGATTCGGTGAATTGTGTGGTCGAAGACAGTGCTTTACTTAAATTCTTCAACAGGTCTTGCAACAATCAAACAGTCAGCGTTGCAGGGAGAATTCAATCCAGATTCTTTCGAAGTGGCAGTGGTGTTGCGAGCGTTCTGGAAGTGTTGGTTCAGGATATTAAAAAAGTTGATTAGTTAGACTCAGAAAATGCTTTGGGATAAGTACGACTTGTTGATTTTAGACCTTGATGGTGTGATTTACATTGGTGATCAAGCTGTCCCATTTGCCGCAGAAACGATTAATGAAATCTCGAAAAATGTCAGGATTTGTGCTGCGACCAATAATGCTTCCCGACGGCCGGAGGTAGTCGCCGAACATTTGCGGAGTCTCGGATTAGATATCGCAAATGACGAGGTCTATACCTCGGCTGAGGCCGGCGCCGCCTTGTTAGGCATGCAGATCGAGCCAGGCTCATCAGTCCTAGCCATTGGTGGTGATGGCGTTTCAGCTGCACTCGAGGCTGCGGGATTCGAAGTGGTCCGAGCTAGCGATAGCCACGAGCTAAATCGACAATTGGCTTCGAAAGTATCCGGTGTGCTCCAGGGACACGGAACCTCAAACAATTGGTGGGATTTCAATCTTGCTATGCAAGCAATCAACCTGGGCAAAACTTGGATAGCGACAAATCATGATTTAACAGTCCCAATTCCAGGTGGATTTGCACCCGGGAATGGAGCGTTTGTCAGATTGCTTCAAGAACTTACTGGAATTAAGCCGCAATTTGCTGGAAAACCTGAAACCGCTCTCTTTTTAAAGGCGGCCAATAAATTTAATTCTCTAAATCCCTTGGTAATTGGAGATCGGTTGGATACCGATATTGATGGCGCTGTCAGTGCTGGATTCGATTCACTCTTGGTGGGTACGGGTGTTCATCAAATCGCAGATGTTTCGACTAACCTACCCACATATTTCGCAGCTGATTTGAGAGTCCTGCTTGAATCAAATCCCGATAGTTTTAAGGTGAAGGAGTGAGCATGGCGGAGGAAGTTGAATCGCCTACGCAGTTGGCGTTGATTAAGCCAGAGATAGAAGCCACTGGCGAGCTTTCTGTAGACGCTGCGCTTGAACGTTTGGCAGATGTGAACGACTTACCTGTGGTCGAGCATCTTGAGGTCTTTGATGATGTACATCGGAGATTGCAGGATGTTTTGTCTGAAACACATGACTGATGGCCCTAAGACGTCTGGATGCTGAACTTGTTCGACGCAACTTGTCGAAGTCACGCGAAGAGGCTAAGAGTCAGATCGAGTCCGGTTTAGTTAAAGTTGATGGCAACATCGAGAAAAAACCTACCCGGCAAGTTGCGACACATTCTGCAATCGTTCTGATTGAATCGTCGGAGAGTTTCGTTTCAAGAGGCGCCTATAAATTGCTCGGAGCGTTAGAAATTTTTGAACCACTTGGTCTGACCCTTGTGGATAAACACGTCTTAGATGCCGGTGCAAGCACTGGGGGATTTACGCAGGTCTCACTCCTGCGTGGAGCGCGTGAAGTTGTGGCAGTGGACGTTGGTTATGGCCAAATCGCTTGGAACCTACGAACCGATGATCGTGTGCACGTGATTGAAAGATTCAACATTAGGAATCTAACCGCAACCGACTTACCGTGTGAAATAGATGCGGTTGTCGCTGACTTGTCTTTCATCTCACTAACCAAGGTACTGCCTGCCATCAAGAATGCTGTTAGGCCAGCGGCCGACTTTGTATTAATGGTCAAACCACAATTTGAAGTCGGCAAAGCAGATATTGGAGATGGAGTTGTCAAAGACCCTGAATTGCGAATGGCAGCAGTGCAAAAAGTATGTGACCACGCAATCGAATTAGGACTCTCAGTGGTTTCGGTTGGTGCCAGCCCATTACCTGGGCCGGCTGGGAATGTTGAGTATTTTTTGTGGTTGAAAGCGGGCGAATCGGCTCGATTTAGCGGAGAATTGGCTGACGAAATTAAGTCGGTTGTTTTGAAAGGACCTCAATAGTGGCAACCAAAATTGGTGTTTTGCGGTTGTCCGACAGGCCCGCGGTTTTGCAACTCGAGCAAGATTTGTTGCAAGAGTTTGAATCAGTTTCAATCATCCCTTCAGTGTTTGGTGGCAATGACGCAATCCCAGCCGATCTTGAATTGCTTCTGGTTTTAGGTGGGGACGGCACCATCCTCAGTGCTGTCGAAAAAACTTTCGGGACTCATTGCCAAATTCTTGGTGTCAACCTGGGTCGCGTCGGGTTCTTAGCTGAAGCTGAATCATCCGACGTACACTCAATTGTTTCTGCCGTAGCGACCCAAACGCTCTGGACAGAGGAACGAGTCGCTTTGAAAGTCGAGGTTCTGTCTGAGGCTTCACTCATTGAATCGTTTGCGCTGAATGAGGTCGCAATCGAGAAAATTGACCGATCGATGATGGTCGAATTAAATGTTGCGGTCGATGGTGATGAACTCATGGCTTGGTCAGGAGACGGCTTAATCGTTGCGACACCAACTGGGTCTACGGCATACGCATTTTCAGCGGGCGGGCCGATTATTTGGCCAACCGCAGATGTGCTTGAGGTTATCCCAATCGCGGCTCATGCACTGTTTTCCAAACCGATTGTTTTAGACCCGAAGGCTGTTGTGGAAGTTCGGGTAGGCAGTGAATTTGCGATTGCAAACCTCGATGGTCGACGTGCTATTGAGTTAAAAGCCGGCGATGTTGTTCGGGTTACCCGAGCCGAAACGAAAGTGAGTTTTGCTCGTATCTCTAAGCGCTCATTCACAAACCGTTTGGTTGCGAAATTTAGGCTTCCAGTCTCAAGTTGGCGAGACTCTTAATGCTTGAAAAATTACAAATTAAAAATCTAGGTCTAATTTCGAATGCCGAAATCGACCTGGCTCCTGGTCTGGTTGTGGTGACGGGTGAAACCGGCGCTGGCAAGAGCCTTCTGTTTGATGCCGTTAGAGCACTTGCTGGTGCGAAGCCGAAACTTTTTAATGAAAACGGTGACGCTTTGGTTTTGGGCGAACTCAAAGTTTCTAATCCAGAGTTAACTGAATCACTTGAAAACCTGGATGCGGATGTTGAAGACGGCTACATCACTATCTATCGAAGTTTTCCGCTCGAGGGCAGAGCTAAATCAACCTTAGGTGGTCGACCAGTTCCAGCAGGTGTTCTATCGGAGATTGCTGAAAACTGGTTGGTGGTTCACGGACAACACGACAGCCATCGGCTACTCGTGCCAGCAACTCATCGCATAATTCTCGATCGCTACGGCGGGATGGAACTATGGCGGAAGTTGGCTGAACACTCGGACAACTTCAAGCAGATGCGCAAACTGCAGGCGGACCTTTCAGCAGCCAAGAAAAAGCAAGCTGAGTTACTTCAAAAAGCTGATGCACTCCGTGCTGACTTAGCGTTGTTCCAGAGTTTGAACGTTCAAATTGGTGAAGAAGATGAGATTGCTGCGAAAATCGAGCGGTTGAGCCGTGTGGAAGATATACGCGCTTCTATCGAAAGAGCTGTTGAGGCGCTCTCACTTGAAGAAATGCCGGCGGCCTTGCAGGCAGCTGAAAAAGCTCTACAAACGGGTTTGCCTACCGACGCCGAGGCTTTGGATCTGGCGGCTCGATTGAATGCACTGAGAATTGAATTGGCAGATATTTCGCGATCAGTTTCTGCGATTGCTGAAGGTTTGGATGTCGATCCTCAGGAAATCGATAATCTAATGTTGCGAAGTAAACAACTAAGAACTCTATTGCTACGACATGGACCAAACACTGCAGATTTGGTTAATTGGGCGGCCGTTACCGAGCTCGAACTACAACTAATTGACCCCGATTCTCCTGCGATTAAGGCACTCGAAACCGCTGTCGAACAAGCGATTAAGGTCGCAACCAAAAGTGCAGCTGAGTTGTCCGAACTTCGCAAGAGCGCAGCCGTGCAGCTAGCCGAGCATGTTTCGGTTGAGTTGAAGTCTCTGGCACTGCCACACGCCATCTTTGACGTCGATATCCAGCCTGCCGATTTGAGCGATGTTGGTGCCGACAAAGTGGAGTTTCGATTCTCCGCTAATCCTGGTTTGTCTTTGGCCCCAATCGCTAATGCTGCAAGTGGCGGTGAACTTTCGCGGTTGATGCTCGCACTCGAAGTGGCGCTAGTGGAAAAAAGTGAAGGTTTCGGCCCTTCTGTCATGTTGTTTGATGAGGTCGATGCTGGTGTAGCTGGACAGGCTGCCATCTCGGTTGCCGAACGTTTAGCAAAGCTAGCTCGGCATCGACAGGTGCTGGTCGTTAGCCACCTGCCTCAGCTCGCTGCTTATGCGGATTTACACATAACGGTTAGCAAGGATTCCAACGGCATGGTCACTGAGAGTTTTATCAAAGGCCTAGATGAAACCGACCGTAGTTCAGAATTAGCTCGCATGTTGGCAGGTGTGGCAGAGTCAAGTTCTGCATTAGAGCATGCTGCTGAATTGTTGGAAATGGCTCAAAGCTGGAAGAGGAGTTTGAATGACTAGCAAGGTTTTTGATTTTGCAGATCACCTGGTCAGCGAAATGGCTGAGCGAGATCCGATGCTAGCGATTGAGTTGGGGATTCCAATCAACGCGTTGCCAGATTATTCAGTTGCCAAGAATCTCGCCGATTTAGATTTTTATAATCGAAAGCTTGAAGAACTTAACGCTCTAATCGCTGAATCTCATTTCGATGAAGTTGCGATTAGTGTCATGCGAGAGCGGCTAAATGTTTGGCGAGATGGCTTGCTCGCCGAAGACTATTTGAGTGATTTAAACAATCTAGCGTCGCCAATTCAAAACCTGCGGATGATTTTTGATTTACTGCCGGCAGATGCGATGGATTCTGGACTTTGGGTGGCGCTGGTAACAGGTCTGCCAGCCGCGTTAAATAGCTATCGGGAAACGCTAGAAACCGGTTTGAGCTTGAACAAATCGGCATCGGCAAGACAAGCCCGAACAGCAGCTAAACAATGCTTCGACTTTGGAGCCTATTTCACGAAAACTGCAGCCGAAAATGGGACTGGCGTTGCTGAGGCCGAAATAGCCGCATTGAGTTTTGAGCAATTTGGCGATTGGCTCGAGAGTACCTACGCGGAGAAAACTCAGTCGCAAGATGGTGTGGGACCTGAACGATATGAACGGGAAATTCGCCGCTGGACTGGTGCCAAAGTTGATGCTTTCGCTCTGCACGAGTGGGGCTGGCAGGAACTGACCTCGATTTACCAACGTATGCAACAGGTTGCAGAAAAAATCGCTCCCGGAACAACTCCAGCTGGGATATCTAAGGTTTTGGATGCTGATGAGCGTTACGTAATCACCGGTGAGGCCGAAATTTTGGCTTTTCTGCGCAAAATAACTGACACGGCGATTGCTGAGTTGCGAGATTCGCACTTCAAGATTGATCCAAAGATTGAATTTTGCGACATCAAAATCGCGCCTGAAGGTAGCGCCTCCGCGCCCTACTACATGCCCCCAGCAGAAGATTTCTCCCGAGCAGGTACGACCTTTTTGCCAAAACTGGGGACTGACAAATTTCATACTTGGCATTTAGTCAGCACTTGGTATCACGAGGCAGTCCCTGGACATCACCTCCAAATGGGTGCAACCATGTTGATGGACGAACAACTTTCACGCTTTCAACGAACTGTTGGTTGGACTTCGGGCTACGCCGAAGGTTGGGCGCTTTACGCTGAACGTTTGATGGACGAACTTGGCTATTTTTCTGACTCAGGTTTCGAGATGGGATTTTTGTCGGCGCAAGCCTTGCGCGCGGCTCGCGTGGTTGTTGACACTGGTATGCACCTGGGCCTGAAGACTCCAGTAAATGCTTTAGGTATTGAACCCGGTCAACCAATTGACTACGAATTTTCGCGCAATTTGCTCCAAACGCATGCACTGCAAGCCCCGGATGTGGCTGAAAGTGAAACCATCCGATACCTAGGCCTGCCCGCCCAAGCAATTTCTTATAAATTGGGTGAAAAAATGATTCTTGAACTTCGTGAGGCCGCAAAACAAAAAGCTGATTTTGATTTGGCTCTATGGCATCAAAGTCTGTTGAATGTCGGTCCAGTTGGTCTAGATACGTTAAAACTTTTACTGTCTTAGCCGTGTCATTTTCACCTCGCCAAGTGAACCTGATAATCTGAACCCCCGTGGACAGGCGGCCTTTGCCGCCGCACTGAAGTTCGCGGGAGTTAATGTGGGCGCTGGAATCGAAACAAAGCATATTTTTGTCACCGGCGGCGTCGCCTCCTCACTTGGCAAAGGTCTAACTGCTTCTTCGTTGGGTAATTTGTTAACGGCACGCGGACTTAGCGTCACAATGCAGAAGCTTGACCCTTATCTGAACGTCGATCCGGGCACCATGAACCCATTTCAGCATGGTGAAGTGTTTGTAACCGAAGACGGCGCCGAAACAGATTTAGACATTGGCCACTATGAGCGTTTTCTAAACGTCAATCTAAATCAGTCAGCCAACGTAACCACCGGCCAGGTTTATTCACAAGTGATCGCGAAAGAGCGACGCGGTGAATACTTGGGAGATACCGTTCAAGTAATTCCACATATCACCAACGAGATCAAAGCGCGGATTCGAGCGATGGCTGCTCCAGATGTTGATGTGGTTATCACTGAAATTGGTGGAACGGTAGGCGATATTGAATCGCTGCCATTCCTTGAAGCTGCCCGCCAAGTTCGCCACGATGTAGGTCGGGACAATGTGTTCTTCATTCACGTTTCACTTTTGCCATTTATCGGGCCCTCAGGAGAATTGAAAACCAAACCAACTCAGCATTCAGTCGCAGCTTTGCGAAGCATCGGCATCCAACCTGATGCGCTTGTATTGAGATGCGATCGTGAAGTTCCAGAGGCGATCAAGCGCAAAATTAGCTTGATGTGCGATGTCGATGAAGCTGCAGTTGTTGCTGCTGTCGATGCGCCAAGCATCTATGACATTCCAAAAGTCCTGAATCATGAAGGACTTGACTCTTACATCATTCGCCGGATGGGGATGCCCTTCGAAGATGTGAACTGGTCTGCCTGGGATGAGTTGTTGGAAGCAGTTCATCATCCAAAGTACGAAGTCACAGTTGCTTTGGTTGGAAAATACATTGATCTGCCCGATGCGTATTTGTCTGTGACAGAAGCCCTTCGCGCCGGTGGATTTTCAAACAATTGCCGAGTGAAAATTAAGTGGGTCGCATCAGACCTTTGTGAAACCCCCGAAGGCGCCGCCGCTGCGCTTGCTGATGTTGATGCGATTTTGGTTCCTGGCGGCTTTGGCGTTCGTGGGATTGAAGGAAAACTTGGGGCGTTCAAGTACACCCGCGAAC
>JBEAZM010000197.1:0-3307 GCA_041170125.1 Actinomycetota bacterium | reverse complement strand
GTATGTGGTTGCGAAAAATTTCGGTACCTGCGTTATTGATGGTACTTACAAGCCTTGCTACCACTGTTCACGCAGTCACATTCGCTGACACAAAACGAGTTGATCCAACCAGCGCACCGTGGGTGGTGAGCATGTGGCTGGTGAACAACAATGGCGATCGCTTACAAGATGGTTTTCTGTGTACTGGTTCGCTCGTTAATTCATCGACTGTCGTGACTGCCGCTCATTGCTTTTATGACGATGCCGGAAAATTCATTGGCTTGGATGAGCCTTTCGTTTTAGTGCGAAATCAAAATGACCGCACCAGCCGCGGCGAAGTTTTAGTTCCGCGAGCAGTTAGGGTGCACAAGTTTTTTGAGTACAAATCACTGTTCAACGACATTGCGCTGATTGACTTGAAATTTCCAACCGCATCAAACAAATTTTTACAACTGCCGACTAAATCAATTAGCGATGCAATTCTGAAAAAAGAGATGCGGCTATTTGGTTGGGGTTTGACTGAAGACCAAAAACTGCCGAAGTACTTGCGTTCGACAAAACAGTTCAACGCAAACAAAGCAGCAGCTTCGGTTTATGGCGACAACTTTTGGAAAGTGAACCAGATTGCGGCCTATCGAAAAATTAGTAGCTCGCGTTACTCAGCCGCTTGTAGCGGTGACTCCGGCGGACCGCTGACAGGAAAGCTGTCTGGCAAAACTTATTTAATGGGGATTGTGAGTTTCGGTTCTTCGGATACGTGTCGTAGCAAGAACCCAGTTGTCTACACCAGAGTTGCTGCCTACCGAAATTGGATTTCTAATTCATTAACGTTTTTTGCTGACGCACGGTTAAGCACTCAGTTTGACGTGTCGCAAGCTCGATTTAGCGGTGACAGTTCGAACCCGTTGCTTTCCGCACTCATCACAAATCTGGACTCCTCAACCTCTCGCAGCACCGATCTTGGTTTCGGAACTCGGCGGTTCACGGACCCTCGAGCTGACTTAGCTGCGGTAACTGTGATCACAAATCAAGTGCCACAAGCGGGCTGGGATGTTGAGTTAAAACTGCAACCCAAATCGAGTTTTCTTGATGGTTGCGAATGGGCCGAGGGAAATTTGAACAACATCACCGTGAACTTAAAAGTGGTGAATGGTTGGTACACCGAGTTTCAGGTTCGCCACGTAAATCGCTTCAACCTGTGCCTAGGGCCAGAGCCCATCCCGATGGCAATAACTTCACCGAACAACACCCCGATTCCGGCTGGTTGTGAGGCGGGACTGCGGTGGAATTCAGATGGCTCAATTTCGGTCTTGTTGCAGCGAGAATGCTCCTCAAACCCGAGCGATTTTCAGTTCCGCATCAATTATGGCTACCGAACCGAGGCTGATTTGGAGCCAGGTTGGGATTCTTGGGCTGGGCCAGTAAATCTCTCCCAAACTAGTTAAAACTGAGTTTTCTGAGCCGAACTAGCACTTTTTTGCCTAAAAAGCCCCTCTCGATTTGCACTCTAGGGGGGAGAGTGCCAAAAATTGGCTTAGCACTCTCGAGTGTCGAGTGATAACTCGAGGTCGATGGCTTTGTGAGACCAAAAATCACCCACCGGGTGGTTGAGGTTTTCCGTCGCGGGTCACAAGCCAATCGGTTCGCTAATCGGAACCTACAAAACTGTTCGGAGGAACATACAAATGTCGAAAATCATCGCATTTGATGAAGAAGCCCGACGCGCGCTTGAGCGGGGCATGAATGTGCTCGCTGACGCCGTCAAGGTAACTCTCGGCCCGAAAGGCCGTAACGTCGTGTTGGAAAAGAAGTGGGGCGCACCTACCATCACCAACGACGGTGTTTCGATTGCTAAAGAAATCGAACTTGAAGACCCATACGAAAAAATCGGTGCAGAGCTCGTCAAGGAAGTCGCGAAGAAGACTGACGACGTAGCTGGCGACGGCACCACCACCGCAACCGTGCTTGCCCAGGCTCTCGTTCGCGAAGGTCTACGTAACGTTGCAGCTGGCGCCAACCCAATGACCTTGAAGAAGGGCATTGAAAAAGCAGTAGAAGCCCTAAGTGCAGAACTGCTTGCAATGGCCAAGCCAGTTGAATCTAAAGAGCAGATTGCTGCGACCGCATCTATCTCTGCAGCCGACACCTTGATTGGTGAAAAGATTGCAGAAGCAATGGACAAGGTTGGCAAAGAAGGCGTCATCACTGTTGAAGAGAGCAACACTTTCGGTATCGATCTTGAACTCACCGAAGGTATGCGTTTCGACAAGGGTTACATCTCTGCATACTTCGTAACCGACCCAGAGCGCATGGAAGCAGTACTTGATGATCCATACATCTTGATTGCGAACAGCAAGATCTCTTCAATCAAAGATCTCTTGCCAGTTCTCGAACGTGTTATGCAGTCTGGCAAGCCACTTCTCATCATCGCTGAAGATGTTGATGGCGAAGCCCTTTCCACTCTCGTGGTGAACAAGATCCGTGGCATTTTCCGTGCTGTTGCTGTTAAGGCTCCAGGCTTTGGCGATCGCCGCAAGGCCATGATGCAAGACATCGCCATCCTCACCGGTGGCCAGGTAATCAGCGAAGAAGTCGGCCTCAAGCTTGAGAACACCGACCTGACCTTGCTTGGTCGCGCTCACAAGGTTGTTGTGACCAAGGAAGAAACCACCATCGTTACTGGTGCTGGCGACGCTGATCAGATTGCTGGCCGAGTTGCACAGATTCGTGCTGAAATTGAAAAGAGCGACAGCGACTATGACCGTGAGAAGTTGCAGGAACGCCTTGCCAAGCTCGCTGGTGGCGTTGCGGTTATCAAGGCTGGCGCTGCTACCGAAGTTGAACTGAAGGAACGCAAGCACCGCATCGAAGATGCTGTGCGTAACGCTAAGGCAGCAGTCGAAGAAGGCATTGTTGCTGGCGGTGGCGTGGCTTTGATTCAGGCGGCAGACAAAGCGTTCGCAACCTTGAACCTCGAAGGTGAAGAAGCTGTCGGTGCGAACATTGTTCGCGTCGCCATCGAAGCACCTTTGAAGCAGATTGCAATCAACGCTGGTCTTGAAGGTGGCGTCGTGGTTGAGAAGGTCCGCAACCTGCCAGTCGGTCACGGCTTAAACGCCGCAACCGGCGAGTACGTCGACTTGGTTGCTGCTGGCATCATCGATCCAGCGAAAGTAACTCGTTCAGCTTTGTTGAACGCAGCATCAATCGCAGCGCTGTTCCTCACCACCGAGGCAGTTATCGCTGAGAAGCCAGAACCAAAAACCACCGCACCAGCTGGTGGCCCAGACATGGACTTCTAGTCCACAAAGTTCTACACATAAAAGTG
>JBEAZM010000196.1:0-3267 GCA_041170125.1 Actinomycetota bacterium | reverse complement strand
CCATCGAAGAGCGGCAAACTACTTGCCTACCAAATCAGCGTCGGTGGCTCAGAAGAGTCAGAACTATGGGTGTTAAATACAGAAACCGGCGAAATCGTGGATGGCCCGATTGATAGAGCCCGCTATTCACCGGTTGCTTGGCTTTTAGGCGATGAAGCTTTTTATTACGTCCGGCGGCTCGCTCCAAACTTGGTTCCAGCAGGCGAAGAGCAGTACCACCGACGGGTTTATTTGCATCGGCTCGGCACCCCGGCATCCGATGATGTGGAGATTTTTGGTGCGGGTCTAACGATCACAAATTACTACGGTGTGACGGTTTCGAAAGATGGCCGTTGGCTACAAATCACAACCCATGAAGGCACCGCACCTCGCAACGAAATCTTTTGGGCAGATTTGGCAAATGCCGATATTGCAAATCCCCCTCTGCGCAAGGTTTTTGGTGATGTGGATGCCAGCGCTGATTTTCACGTTGCTCGAGATGGTCGACTTTTCATTAGTACCGATCTAGATGCGCCAATGGGAAGAATCTGTGTGGCAAATCCAGAGAACCCAACTCCAGAGAATTGGCAAGACTTCCTCGTTGAAGATGCTGAAGCAGTTCTCCAGGGCAAAGTAATTGTGGATGGGCCAGAAGTAGATGAACCATTTGTGATTGCAATTCGTACTCGCCACACAGTCTCAGAGCTCGCCATCCACAGCGCGGTTGATGGATCATTCATTCGCGCGTTGCCGCTTCCAGGAGCTGGCACAGTGGGTGCCGTTTCGGAGCACCCCGATGGTGGTCCGTTCATCTGGTTTGCGTACACCGATCAAGTGAATCCAAGCAAGGTATACAAGTTCGACGGTCGCACGAGTGAGGTGTCGCTGTGGGCCCAACCACCAGGCGCTGTTGAGGTACCAAATGTGGTGACTCAACAAGTCACCTACAACTCAAAAGATGGCACTGAAGTGCGAATGTTCATCATTTCGAACTCAGCGAATCCAGTCGCTACAAAGCCAACAATTCTTTATGGTTACGGCGGTTTCGGTGTAGACCTAAATCCGGTTTACTCACCGGAAATTTTGGCATGGGTCGCTAGCGGTGGGGTTTACGCGGTTGCGAATATCCGCGGCGGGGGCGAAGAAGGCGAGCTGTGGCACCGCAACGGCATGATGGACAAGAAACAAAACAGTTTTGATGACTTCATCGCAGCGGCCGAGTACCTAATAGCGCAGGGTTGGACAACACCAGCCCAGCTCGGAATTGAAGGTGGCTCGAATGGCGGCCTTCTGGTCGGAGCCGTTCTCACCCAGCGACCTGACCTTTTGCAGGCGGTAGTTTGCAGTGCCCCACTTTTAGACATGGTTCGCTATGAACTGCACGGGCTTGGTGCGACTTGGAATGTTGAATATGGCTCGGCTTTGAATCCAGATCAGTTCCCATGGCTTTACGCATATTCGCCGTACCATCGAGTTCAAGTGGGCGTCGAATATCCAGCTGTGCTGTTCACCGTGTTTGATGGTGATTCAAGAGTTGACCCCCTTCATGCGCGGAAAATGTGTGCCGGGCTCCAACATGCAACCGCATCGGATCGGCCAATCTTGATTCGAGCCGAAGCTGAGGTTGGACACGGACAGCGATCCGTCTCACGCAGTATCCAATTGGTTGCCGACGAATTAGCATTTATGGCAGCCCAACTTGGGCTTTCAGAAACGAGTTAAGTCATGGCTGATTTCTTCAACACTATCTTTGCTGACAGCGAGCAGTTTCAAAAGTGGTTGCTGGATGTCCCGCTTTACATCTTGATTGTGCTTTTTGGAGCATGGCTTGCCCAAAGAATCATTTTGCGTGGCATCGCTCGTGGCTTAAAGCGAGCAGCAACACGCGCGAGCAGGGAGCGCTTGGGTGCGGCTAAACGGGCAGCCCGCACAACCGAACTCACAGACATCTTGATGAGCGAACGTAAAGAACAACGTGCCGAAGCAATCGGACAACTTCTAAAAAACGCTGGCCAACTACTTATTTGGGGCACAGCCAGCTTGGCAATTTTCTCCAAACTGGGGCTTGATATCGGCCCACTTCTGGCTAGTGCTGGTGTGGTTGGTGTGGCTCTTGGCTTCGGTGCCCAAGCTCTCGTTAAGGACTACCTCTCCGGAATCTTTCTAATCATGGAAGATCAATACGGGGTTGGCGATGTTGTTGATGTTGGCGAAGTTGTCGGCACAGTCGAAGAAATCACTTTGCGCACTACTCGCCTGCGAGATATGTCTGGCGTGGTTTGGTACGTTCGCAACGGTGAGATTATTCGAGTCGCGAACCGTTCACAAGGCTGGACAATGGCAGTAGTAGATGTGCCGGTTGCATATGATGAGGATTTGGATCGAATTCGAGAAATCATCGAAGCGATAGCCAACGATATGGATAGCGATTCAGCTTATGACGATGTGCTGCTAGGTAGACCCGAGTTTGGTGGGGTCGAATCAGTTTCTGGAGATGCAGTTTTCATTAAGGTCTTCGCAAAAGCCGCACCGGAGAAACAAGTAGTTTTGGCCCGACAGCTCCGTGAACGAATCAAAATTGCGTTCGATCGGGCTGGTGTCCGAGTGCCAGTGTTATTGCGCTCACCGAATCAGACTCCCCCAACCACACCAAAAGTTTGATATGACCGCAAACACTCTGTACGAAAAATTCGGTGGCGAGGAGTTTTTCACAAAACTCGTAAACGCTTTTTATGCTGAGGTTCCGAAAGAACCGCTGTTGGCGGCAATGTACCCTGCTGACGACATGGTCGGAGCGAATGAACGGCTACGTTTATTTTTGATGCAGTACTGGGGTGGACCAACCACCTACAACGAAACCCGTGGACATCCCCGATTACGGATGCGGCACATGCCATTTGCGGTTGATTCGGCTGCTAAGGATGCGTGGATGCGGATCATGACAAATGCGGTGAAGGCGCAGAATCTGCCTTCGGATTTAGAGTCTGAACTAATGCAATATTTCGAAAGCACAGCTCGCTTCATGATTAACACCGGTGATGATGAACAAATCAAATGGAGAAATACCAATGCGAATTGAAAAAATGACCAACCCAGACTGGTGGCGAGACGCAGTTATCTATCAGATCTATCCTCGGTCATTTGCAGATGCGAACCATGACGGCAGTGGTGATTTACAAGGCGTTATTCAACATCTTGATTATTTGGAAGCTCTAGGCGTCGACGCCATTTGGTTCAGCCCCTGGTATCCAACCCCAGACAAAGATGGTGGCTACGACGTTTCTGACT
>JBEAZM010000195.1:0-3340 GCA_041170125.1 Actinomycetota bacterium | reverse complement strand
CTTGGTGGTCTCACCACAATGTTCTTGTTCCTCACCCATGGTGCAATTTTCGTCTCGCTGAAAACTGATGGCGAAATGCGCTACCGCGCAAGCGCGCTCGCGACAAAACTTGGATTAGTCGCAACCGCACTCGCAGTTGCTTTCTTACTTTGGGGACAGTTCGCCTACAGCCACAACACTTGGTCGTTAATCCCAGTTGGGATTGCGGCGGTCTCTTGGCTTGCCGCTGTTTACATGAACTTCAAGGGTCGCGAGGGTTGGGCATTCGCATTTAGTGCTGTTACCCAAGCCGCTGCGGTTGCCTCTGTTATCAGTTTCCTGTTCCCATATGTCATGCCAGGTTTGAATGGGGTTGAGGGACTAACCATCTACAACGCTTCTTCAACTGAAGGCACGTTGAAGATCATGACGATTGTGGCGGTAGCGATCACACCTGTCGTTCTGGCTTACCAAGGCTGGACGTATTGGGTCTTCCGCAAACGCCTAACAGCAGAAATGATTCCAAATCCAGAAGCCGGTGTGCTCGACGCCGAACCCACCCACGTGTAACTGCGATTTAAATCGCTCCAAACTGAAGAGAGACGGCAGTGCGCCCATTTGATCCCCGCTTGGCCAAAGACATTCGGCCAGTCCGCGGAACCATTGGGCTCACTGCCGTTCTGCATTTTTTTGCAACCGCTCTCTTGATTGCTCAATCCATATTGGCAGCTCATGTCATCACCAACGCTTTCATCTGGCAGCGCGATTTAGCAGAGTCATTGCCTCTTTTGCTTGCGGCTTTAGGTGCATGGGTCGGCCGCACAATTTTGGTGAGTGCCAGTGATTCAACTGCTCGCTATTTTGGATTGAGATCAGTGGCAGTGGCACGAGCTGAGGCGCTGAAGAAACTGTTAGCAGCGCCGGCCCATCGATTACCGCTGGCAGCAGGTGAAATCTCAACACTTTTGACACGGGGGATTGAAGGTCTTGAGATTTATGTGGCTCGGTATTTGCCGCAGCTGGTGATTTCTGCGCTCGTTCCGGCAGCCATGGTTTTCGTGGTGTTTCTGCTCGATCCACTTTCAGCTCTGATTCTGGTGATCACCTTGCCGTTGATTCCGTTGTTCATGGTTCTTGTTGGTTGGTTTACAAACGATCAAGTTGAAAAGCACTGGCAGCGAGTTCTCGCCGTTAGCGGCACGATTGCTGATTTGCTAAATGGTTTGCCAGAGTTGAAAGTTTTTGGTCGGGCTCGAGCTCAAGCTGAAGCCATTCAGAAACTCGGCGATGCCCAAAAAGTGGCCACAATGAAAGTTTTACGACTCTCATTTCTGTCAGCACTCGTGTTAGAACTATTGGCAACAATTTCGGTGGCATTAATCGCGGTCGGGATTGGCTTGCGGCTCGTGAATGGTGAAATGGAATTGTGGCGCGGACTGGCAGCTTTAATTATTGCGCCAGAGGTTTATGCGCCGCTGCGAATGCTTGGTGTGCATTTTCACGCTGCATCTGATGGCCTCGAAGCATGGGCTCGCATTAAGAGTCTTCTAGATGTTGAGCCGTTGAAGTTTGGTGAAGAAGTGCTGCCTGACGGACCACTTGCTGTCGAGTGGGATGACTTGGTGGTGCAGGTTGGTGATAGCGAGTTAAGAATTCCAGCAGGCAGTGCTGATTCTGAGTTCTTCGCGATTGCGGGACCCAGTGGTTGTGGCAAAACAACATTGATTGAATGCATCCTGGGTCTGCGCACCCCAATCTCCGGTTCGATTCGTATCCGTTCGGGTGAAAAACAACTTGACCTGAAACAGATTGACATTCAACGTTGTCATAAACGGCTCGGCTACGTTGGGCAGAGCGCTTGGCTTGGTGAGGGCACAGTTCGAGATGTAGTAACTATGAACAGTCCACGGACTATTTCTGATGCTGAAATTCTGGAACTTTTCTCGCACTTGAATCTAGAGCTTCCGCTCTCAACCCCGATTTCGGATCGCTCGCAAGGCGTCAGCATCGGGCAGAGGCGACGGCTAGCTGTCGCTCGAGCTTTGCTGCGGCAGCCTGACTTAGTGATTCTGGATGAGCCAGTGGCAGCGCTCGATGTCGCGACTGAATTGGCAGTCGCACATACATTGAAACAGTATGCCGAACTCGGCCGCACTGTAATTGTGGTTGCGCATCGAGAGTCATTCATTAAAGCCGCTGACGAAGTCTTGGATTTTAAGCGGGTGCGAGTATGAGTCGCTTGAACATAAAGAAATCGACCCGGGTCTACTTCGCAAGCATCGCATTTGCTGCAATCACCATGCTCACATCTGTTGGTTTGGTTTCAACTGGCGCATGGCTCATCAGCATGGCTGCTTTGATGCCACCAATCTTGACATTACAAGTTGCCATCGTTGGAGTTCGAGCATTCGGTATCTCGCGCGCAGTTTTCCGATGGCTTGAGCGAGTTACGAGTCACGATGCGGCGCTCGGTGGAATTACTGAGTTGCGTGTGAAACTTTGGAACGCAGCAGCAGTCCTCGGGCCGCGCGGTATTTGGCGAATGCGTGGCTCTGATGCATTAGATCGACTCACTTCCGATATCGACATCATGCAGGACCGGTTGACTCGTGTTCGGGTGCCGTTCGCCGCTGCAGCGGTAGCGGCAGTTCTACTAGTTTGGGTACAGACTGCTTTGCTCCCAATCGCCAGTCTGCTTTTGCTAATCAGCTTTCTGATTTCCGGAGTTCTGGTTCCATCCCTGACTGCTCGAGTGGACATGCGGGTTGCGCGGGACCAAATTCATGTACGTGATGAAATCAGTCGAGCCGTCAGTAGCGCTGCTAATCGTTCGAATGAATTCCAGGTTTTAGGGCTGAGCGAACACTTGGTTGCAGAAGTTAGTCTGCTTGATACCCAACGCGTGCAAGTCGAAACCCGCTCGGCCATCATGGCTGGTATTGCGAATGTGCTGAATGGACTTAGTGCGGCGCTCGCAATCTTTGGCGGGTTGGCATTTGCAATCACAGCGAACGAAACTGGCGAGCTAAAAGGTGTGTTAGTTGCAGTCGTGGCTTTGTTACCGTGGTCTGCCGCTGAAATTGTGGCGACTTTTTCCCAGGCTACACAGGCTCGCACCAAAGTTGCATTAGCGGCAGCTCGGATTGCGGACGTGATTGACACTGCTGATTTGCAATTAGAAAATGCTGAGCCTTTACGCACCCAGATCCTGGCCTCTCCCTCAGTCTTCGAAGCTAATGACTTGAGTGTGAGTTGGGATGACAAACTTGCAGTCTCGGGGGTGAACTTTGAAGTTCGTCGGGGTGAGCGGTTTGGCATCGTTGGACCGAGTGGCAGCGGTAAGTCATCAGTGGCAGCCGCT
>JBEAZM010000194.1:0-8739 GCA_041170125.1 Actinomycetota bacterium | reverse complement strand
GGCATCCATTCACCGCTCTTGCGGGAGTAATCCAAGTACAACATCGAAGCAACCGCATCGACTCTTAGTGCATCGACGTGGAACTCTTCTAGCCAGTAAACCGCGTTTGCAACTAAGAAGTTTTTAACTTCTGGCCGACCGAAGTTGAAGATATATGTGCCCCAGTCTGGGTGTTCACCAAGGCGTGGGTCTTCATGTTCGTAGAGTGCGGTGCCATCAAATTTTGCGAGCGCCCAAGCATCCTTGGGGAAGTGTGCTGGTACCCAGTCCATGATGACTCCGATGCCTGCCTGGTGCAAAACATCAATTAGGTACTTAAGTTCGTCAGGATTGCCGAGCGCTGAAGCCACTGCGTAGTAGCCGGTCACCTGATAACCCCAAGAAGGGGCATAAGGATGTTGGGCAAGTGGCATGAACTCAACATGAGTGAAGCCGTTTTCTAAAACGTAATCGCGCAATTCTTCGGCTGCCGTTTTAAATCCGAGCCCAGCTTTCCAGGATCCCAAGTGCACTTCGTAAACACTCATCGGGCCGAACTGTGGTGATGAGTCAGCTCGTTGCGCCAGCCAATTTTCATCCTGCCACTCGTAGCTTGACTCCCAAACAACTGATGCGGTTGAGGGCGGAACTTCGCTGTGACGTGCCATTGGATCGGCTTTGTCATCTGAGTAACCGAATTGATTGAAAATGCGGAACTTGTAGTTGTTTCCATGGCCGATGCCCGGAATGAACAGTTCCCAAACACCAGCTGAACCCAGCGAGCGCATTGGGTGAGTAGTGCCATCCCAAAAGTTAAAGTCGCCAATGACCTGAACACCTTTTGCATTTGGTGCCCAAACCGTGAAGGCAGTTCCTTCGATGGCGCCAAGCTCAGAATCAAACCGCATCACGCGAGCACCGAGCGCATCCGAAAGTTGTTCGTGCCGACCTTCGCGAATTAAATGCAGATCCAATTCACCGATGGTGGGAAGATGCCGATACGGATCATCAACCAGCGTGAAACCGTCACTGTAACGAGTCTCGACTCGGTAATCTGGAAGTGAATCAGCTGCGATGGCTCCAACCCAAACCCCACGATTTTCGTGAGTCAATGGCAGTCGAAATTCGGCGCCCGTGACAACAACGCTGATTGCAAACGGACGTAGCACCCTAAACACCACAAGTTCACCCTGTTGATGTGCACCAAGGATTCCATGTGGGTTGTAGTGCCGACCCTCGACCAACTCTGCAAACTCTGCGTCAGCGATTTCCGCTATCGGATTAGCTGACTTGGCAGTCGGAAGTGCTTCCGGGTTTGCAAACGAGTTGTCTGCCGAGCGCCGAATAATCATCTACTACAACTTTCTGAGCGAAACGATGTGTGCCACAGCTCGGAAAGGATCAAGATGCACGTCGACTTGCTTGCTCCAGGTCCAGGTTGTGTCAGAAATCAAGTCATGTCCATGAACTTGATCATCCCAACCAAAACCTAATGCAGGCATGTTCAATTGAACAGAGGCAGATTGGGTGCCCTTCGGATCCAATGAACAGATAACAAGTACAACGTCATCGCCTTCTTTTTTGGAGTAGGCGATAACTTCATCGTTATCAGTTTTGTGGAAAGTAATGTCCCGCAGAGTCTGGAGGGCCGGATGTTCACGCCGGAAGTTGTTGAGCATCGTGATGTAAGGGGCAAGTGTGCGACCCTCAGCAGATGCTGCTTCCCAGTCTCGTGGTTTCAATTCGAACTTCTCTGAGTCCAAGTATTCCTCGCCGCCAGCTTTAAACGGTTCGGCCTCATACAACTCAAATCCCGCATAAACGCCATAGGTAGGAGCGAGGGTGGCTGCCAATGTCGCGCGAATCGCGAAACCAGCTGGACCACTGCTCTGAAGGTAGGCAGGATTGATGTCAGGCGTGTTGACGAAAAAGTTCGGTCGGAAGTAGGCCGATGCCGGACCACTGAGTTCATTCATGTACTCAATGATTTCTTTCTTTTCATTCCGCCACGTGAAATATGTGTAGGACTGCTGGTAGCCAATTTCCCCAAGCATGCGCATCATTGCTGGGCGAGTAAATGCTTCAGCAAGGAAGATGACATCTGGGTCGGTCTCGTTGATTGCAGCAATGAGTCGTTGCCACATCCAGACTGGTTTGGTGTGTGGGTTATCGACGCGGAAAATCTTGATGCCACGTGCCACCCAGAAACGCACAATGCGTTCAATCTCGTTGTATAAACCTTCTGGATCGGTATCGAAGAACATTGGGTAGATGTCTTGGTACTTTTTCGGCGGATTCTCGGCGAAAGCGATTGAGCCATCTGCCCGCACCTTGAACCACTCTGGGTGTTCTTTCACCCATGGATGATCTGGTGATGCCTGCAATGCCAAATCAAGCGCAACCTCAATCCCAAGGTCACCGGCCGATTTCACAAAGTAATCAAAGTCTTCGATGGTGCCGAGTTCCGGATTCACTGCATCATGCCCGCCTGCAGCACCACCGATTGCCCAAGGCGAGCCGACATCTTCAGGCCCGGGAGTTAGTGTGTTGTTTTTGCCTTTACGGTTTTGGATGCCGATTGGGTGGATTGGTGGAATGTAGAGCACATCAAAGCCCATCGCCGCAACCGCAGGTAGGCGCTTGGCCGCCGTGCGGAAAGTGCCGGACACGTATGGCTCGAGGGTTGCGCCTTCCGAGCGCGGGAAGAATTCATACCAAGCACCGTAGAGAGCCCGTTTGCGTTCCACTTTAATTGGAAATTCTTGGGTCGCAGAAATGAACTGTCGAATTGGAGTGTTGTGCATTGCTGCATCAATCTCAGGAGCGAATGCAGCTGCCAAACGATCTGCTGGATCGACGTTGGTGTCGCGCATCAATGCGATTGCAGCAGTGAGTTGGATGCGTAAATCTTGATCGGCATTCTGCAAGGTTGTGGAGAGTGCCCGTTCGAGTAGTAATGAACCCTCGAGGAGCTCGACTTCGACGTCTACACCTGCTGGGATTTTTAAACCTGCAGCGTGATGCCAAGTGCCCCAGACGTCATCCCAAGCTTCAACTCGGAAAGTCCAGTTACCCATTGAAGTAGGGCGAATGTCTGCGGTGTAGTGGTCGTTGCCATTGTCGTGAGCCAAGATGAATTGTTCACTGCCATCGGGGGCTGTCAATACAACGTTGACGCCGAGCGAATCGTGACCTTCACGAATCGCACGCGCCTTAACTGTGATGCGTTCATCAACCACAGCTTTTGCCGGACGTCGACCAAAGTCAACGACTGGCCACACATCGAAAATTGGGAATCGACCTACTGCACCCGAAAAGTCAGCAGGCATTGGAGCAACATTTATTTCAGCCGGTTTTTTAGTCACGGGCGAAAACTAATAGGTGGGTGCACATATGTGAAAAGAAACCCACTAATTAGGAGAAATGATTCAAAGTTCAATTATTAGCGTTTGAATTAATCGAGTGATTTGAATACCAAGGTGGAACGGCTTGGCAGAATCAATTTCTCATTCGCTTTTGCGGTTTGGGAAATTGGTTCACCTCCAGGCCGCGTCGAATCGAAAACCAATTCCCAATTTCCACCCCAAGTGGCATCCGGCATTGTGTATTCAATCACTTCGCCGCTGGCATGCAGCACAACCAAATATGAAGCATCACTTTCCCGACCAGCTCCGGAAACTTTGTTGAGGAACATGCCGATGGTGTGACAGTCGGTGTTCGCCCAATCTTTCTCGGCGAATGCGGTGCCAGCAGCGGTGAACCAAGTTAGGTCGCTAGGACTGCCATCTTTGGTGGGCATACCAAAACGGAAAAACTTTTGGGCGAAAGCTGGATTGTTCTTGCGAATTTCAATCAACCGCTTAGTGGTGGTGAGCACGTCAGCTCGATCACCTTCGATCTCCCAATCTATCCATGAGATGCGGTTGTCTTGGCAGTAAGCGTTGTTGTTGCCATTTTGGGTGCGACCATGTTCATCACCCGCAGTCAGCATCGGCACACCACCAGCGAGCAGGAGAGTGGCCATGAGATTTCGTTGTTGTTGAAGTCGTAAAGCATTGATGGCGGGATCAGTGGTTTCACCTTCAACACCATGATTCCACGAGCGATTGGTGTCGTTTCCATCGCGGTTGTTTTCACCGTTAGCTTCGTTGTGCTTCTCGTTGTACGAAACAAGATCGCGCAACGTAAACCCATCATGTGCAGTAACGAAATTGATTGAGGCACGGGGTCGACGATCGCGAGCCGCGAAAATGTCGGAAGAACCAGAGAGGCGAGTAGCTAGCGCTGCCACACCATGAGTTCGAGCCCGCCAAAAGTCTCGCACCTCATCGCGGAAACGGTCGTTCCACTCCGACCAAGCGCGCGGGTAGTTACCAAGTTGGTAGCCACCGCCACCAATATCCCACGGCTCCGCAATCAACCTTGTAGCTCGTAGAACTGGATCTTGGCTAATGGCCTGCATTAGTGGCCCGAACATCTCAACGTCATGCGAACCATTGCGGGCAAGTGCGGGTGCCAAATCGAATCGGAATCCATCCACCTGCATTTCATCTGCCCAATACCGAAGTGAATCCAAAACTAATTGCATCACGTGTGGGTTTGATGTGTTGAGAGTGTTCGAACAACCGGTGGTGTCGAAATAGTGCTGTGGGTCAGAAGGCAATCGGTAATAGCTCGCGTTGTCGATGCCTTTGAAGTTCATCATTGGGCCACGTGGTCCACCCTCAGATGTGTGGTTGTAAACAACATCCAGTATGACTTCAATACCAGCTTCGTGGAAGCGTTTCACCATCAACTTAAATTCATTAACTTGCTGACCATCAAACCCGGCAGCGGAGTAAGCATGATGCGGGGCGAAGTAGCCCATCGTGTTGTAACCCCAGTAGTTAGTTTTGCCCTGTCGAACTAAGTGTTCTTCATGGCCAATCTGGTGGATCGGCAACAACTCAATCGCGTTCACACCGATCGAGTGCAAGTATTCGATTACAGAATCGTGCGCTAGCCCCGCGTAAGTTCCGCGCAGTTCTTCTGGCACATCAGGATGCTGCATTGTCATGCCTTTGACATGCGCTTCGTAGATCACCAAGTCATGGAAATTGTGTTTGGGTTTTTCAACGCCCATCCAATCAAAATTATCTTCAACCACAACACATTTCGGCATGTAGTGAGCCGAGTCCAATGTGTTGATGTGGGACTCATCAGTCGGGTGCGCTGGGTTGTATTTGTAGCCGAAAACAGCAGAATTCAGTTTCCAATCGCCATCAATCGCTTTGGCGTATGGATCGAGTAAAAACTTGTTTGGATTGTGCCTAAACCCGCGCACTGGATTCCACGGTCCATCAACCCGAAAACCGTACTTATCGCCTACTTTTACATCGGGCACAAATCCGTACCAAATCCCGCGATCTTTCTCAGGCAGTCGATAGCGTGATTCCGAGCCGTCGGGATTCACTAAACAAAAATCAACCGCAGTCGCATTCTCAGCAAAGATGGCCACGTTCACGCCACCAGGAACTACTCGAACACCGAGTTCGTAGGGGTCGCCTGCGCTGGTTGCGTAATGCATAACAGGTAGCGACACGACATAGTTCCTTTGGTTGGGTGCACTTTTCGTGGTGAATTTAGTCATGTTGTTCCACGTTCCCAAACTCGACCCGCAGTTTTTTGAAATTTGAGAATTAGGACAAAAACATCTCAGTATTCGAACTCCGAAAAACTGAGTAGGTGTGAAAGCGGTTAATTTCTAAACTCCGCCCATGACTTACCTAGACCACGCCGCCACAACTTCACTGCGTCCCGAAGCGGCCGCAGCGATGATGGCAGCGTTGGAGCACACAGGTAATCCTTCAAGTTTGCACAAAGCTGGTCGACAGAGTCGCCGCACAGTCGAAATGGCACGTGAGCAAATTGCGGTCGCTTTGAAAGCGCGACCGAGCGAGGTGCTCTTCACCAGTGGCGGCACCGAGAGTGACAATCAGGCGATCAAAGGGCTGCATTGGGAGCGACAAGCCGCGGATCCAAATCGCCGGCTAATCATTTCCTCGGAGGCAGAGCACCATGCGGTACTCGATCCGATTGAGTGGTTGGTTGGTTCGGGTCAGGCAGAGGTTTACTGGCTAAAACTGAATCGCGATGGCGTAGTTGACCTTAATGATTTGGCGACAGTCTTAGCGGAACGTGCTCGAGAAGTTTCCCTGATTAGTGTGATGTGGGCGAACAATGAAACCGGTGTGATTCAGCCGATTTCGGAGATTGTGAAATTAGCCCAACCCCACAAAATTCCGGTGCACTCTGATGCTGTGCAAGCTGCAAGCTGCTTAGAGATTGACTTCGCGGCCACTGGCCTAGCAGCGCTCTCAATCAGTGGCCACAAGATTGGGGCACCTGTCGGAGTTGGAGCACTGTTACTTCAACGCGCTTACAAGCCAGTGCCCGTCATGCACGGTGGCGGCCAAGAACGAAACATTCGTTCCGGCACCATTCCAGCCGGCTTGATTGCAGCTTTTGGAGCGGCTTTGCAATCCACAATCGCAGATCGCGACGAACGCAATGCCGAAAATAAAAAACTTCGCGACGTACTTGTAAATCAAGTTCAAGCACTAATTCCTGGAACCGTAGTGACAGCCGCCAATGCTGAGCGGATGCCGAGCGTTGCCCACTTCACGTTTGAAGGCTGTGAGGGCCACACCCTGTTGATGTTGTTGGACGCTGCTGGGGTTTATTGCTCATCTGGATCGGCGTGTACGGCAGGTGTGCATCGACCAAGTCACGTTCTCGGAGCTATGGGCTACTCCGAGGCAGAAGCGCTGGGTGCGCTGCGAGTGTCATTTGGTCGTGGTTCAACCACCGCTGACGTTGAAAATCTGCTGGCCGCGCTGCCAGATGCTGTCGAAAAAGCTCGAGCCACCGCGGCGCTGAGTCGCGTTCATCGGCAAGCCTGAGAGAATTCGGCCATGCGCGTACTTGCAGCCTTATCAGGAGGAGTCGACTCGGCGGTTGCTGCTGCCCGAGTAGTGGCGGCTGGCCACGATGTGACTGGGGTACATCTCGCTCTCAGTGCGAATCCACAAACATTCCGCGACGGAGCACGTGGTTGCTGTTCGCTAGAAGATTCCCGCGATGCTCGCCGAGCTGCGGATGTGCTCGGTATCCCTTTTTATGTTTGGGATATGGCCGAGGAATTTCGACTCGGGGTCATGGAAGATTTCATTGCGGAATACGAAGCGGGTCGTACCCCAAATCCCTGTTTGCGTTGCAACGAGAAAGTTAAGTTTTCGGCGCTGCTAGATCGGGCAATCGCCCTCGGTTTTGATGCAGTAGCAACTGGCCATTACGCAAAAATTGTGAATGGTTCCAACGGCGCTGAATTGCATCGCGCGGTTGATCCTCAGAAAGATCAGTCGTATGTGCTTGGTGTTTTGGAACAGTGGCAACTGGAAAAAGCGATGTTTCCAGTGGGCGACACCCACAAACCAGACATTCGCTTAGAGGCTGAAAAGCTGGATCTACTGGTTGCGAAAAAACCAGATAGTCACGACATTTGTTTCATCCCGGATGGCGACACAGCTGGATTCCTCACAAGCAAGATTGGTACCCGCGCGGGTGATGTCATCGAAATCACCACCGGTGAAGTTGTTGGCAGGCATTCTGGAACTCACACTTTCACGATTGGGCAACGGCGCGGATTAAATCTGGGACGGCCGGCTGCGGATGGCCAACCACGCTACGTCGTGAAAATTGATGCTGCCGAAAATCGAGTTTATGTCGGTCCGGTTGATTACCTGTCAGTGAATGTGATCAATGGAATTCGCCCCACCTGGCCAAACGGTGAAATCGCATCTGGCACCGAAGTTGGCCTGCAATGGCGCGCCCACGGAACTGAAGTGCCGGCTCGATTGGAGATTACCGACTCTGGCGTGCGTGTACAAGTAGCAGAATCGATTCGTGGGGTCGCGGCCGGGCAACAGGCTGTCTTCTACATTGGGTCGAAGGTGGTTGGGTCAATGATTATTGAAAGTTCCGAACTGGTCACCCAATGAGTAGTACCGCCCTCGCAACTGGTTTGGGTTCGCTACCAGGGGAGAGCGCAACTGATGCCGTGCGTCTGGCTGTCGACAATTCGGCTGACTTAGTTTTTTTGCCTGAGCTTCCAGAGCGCGGCCCCGGCGCCGACATGATTGGTCGCACTTTCGCATTGCTCAATGAGCTTGATGAATCACTCAGCATCGAAACCACGCCCAGCGGTTGGCGACTTTCACGTGGCGATAGCCGCGTCATGCGTCGAGCTCGTTCCTGGTATCACGAGGATTTAGATGAGTTTGAAAAAGTCGTTAGCTCAAATCCAGCGAGATTAAAGTTTCAATTTACCGGCCCAATCACGCTTGCAGCTTTTATTGAACCGAGTGCGGGCGATCGCGTGATTCAAGATTTAGGTGCTGTCCGAGATATTGCCGCAGCCTTGCGGGAAGTTATTCGAAACGAAATAAGCGAGTACCGAAATCGTTTTCCAAACGCTCAGTTCGATGTTCAAGTAGATGAACCTGGCATTGAGTTGGCCTTAAAAGGTGGCTTGAAGCGACGATCTGGACGCGGCAATGTCGAGCCAATTCCGAATGAAATCGTGATTGACTTATTAAAAACAATTTCGGCTGAGATTGTTTCAGTCGGAGCAACCCCGTGGATTCATAGTTGTGCGACCGAACCGCCGTTGCAGGTGCTGAGCAAAACTGGTTTCCAAAATTGGGCAGTGCCCTTCAGTGG
>JBEAZM010000193.1:0-2562 GCA_041170125.1 Actinomycetota bacterium | reverse complement strand
GCTGCATCGAGTCGCACTTATGTGAATGAAATTCTCAAACTCATTCCGGATGTGCGACTCGATGCAGCGGTACAAGCTATTGAACGTTTTGATGATCGCGTTGAAGTCAGTTACGCATCTGCGACTGGCACCCGCACTGAGCGATTTGATTACGCAATCATTGCCACGCACGCAAACGTTGCAAACAAAATTTTGCAGCACCCCTCGGATACCGAAGCTGCCGCCCTCGCGGCAGTTCCATATTCAACCAATCAAACTTGGCTACACACTGATGAAGCAGTTATGCCTGCCGCTACTGAAGCAAAAGCTTCATGGAATTACCGAATGCGTTCTTGCAACACCAAGTCGGAGCAGGTGCTAGTCAGCTACTGGATGAATCGATTGATGTCGTTTCCTGGCGAAGAAAACTTCATGGTGACACTAAACCCAACCGGTTGGGTGGACGAAAGCAAAGTGTTGCGCCAGATGGTTTATGAACACCCAGTTTTCACACACGATGCGGTTGCGGCAGCTGCCGTTCTCCGCGCAGCTGGTGGTGATCGCTTAGCTTTCGCCGGTGCTCATCTTGGTTGGGGATTCCACGAAGATGGCGCTCGCTCTGGAGTTGAGGCAGCCCGTAAATTTGGTGGACAGTGGTAATGGCTGTGCAAACGCCGGCACTCGTGCGCGGCGAAGTGCACCACATGCGAAAAACTCCCTTTGTCCACGGCCTGAAATTTGGCACTTACGAGTGGTTGATCGACGTCGATGCTCCAACCATCAGCAAGCGATTGGACTTCAACCCCCAAGATCATTTCGGTGGCGAAGCTCCAAGCTTGCGCACAGCGGTTAAAGCATTCGCCGAGCATGAAGGTGAAACAGTTCTCGATTCCGATCGCATTTATATGTTGGCTTCGGCTCGCACCAGCGGCTACGTATTCAACCCGCTGACGGTTTACTGGATTTTCGACGCGGCAAAAAACCTGAAGTTTGCAATTCTTGAAATCCACAACACCTACGGCGATCGACACGCTCACATCGTTAAACCTGATGAGAGTGGTCGTGGTGAAATTGAAAAAGTTTTTTACGTTTCACCGTTTTTTGAGGTGCGCGGTGAATACAAAGTTGTGCTGCGACTTTCTCCCGAGCGTATTACCGTAAGCGTGAATCTTCACCAAGATGGCAAGCAAGTTTTCACCGCGGTTTTCAGTGGAATACCGGTTGAGCCAACCTGGCTGAACCGAATTCGTGCTGCAATCCGCACCCCTTTTGCTACTTGGCAAACGATGGTTCGCATCCGAGTTCATGGAATTTGGTTGTGGTTGCGTCGACTACCGGTGATTCAACGACCGAATCACCCAAAACAGAAAGGCATGCTGTGAGCAATCCCACTGCGACAGCTGTTAATGCTGCAGATTGGCCAGATATTGCGCGCGTACCAAATTCGCCGTTTCGCGCTTGGGTGGCACGCAAACTTTTAGAGGGAATTGCTCGCAAGGTCGATGTCAAAGTCACAACTCCAGATGGCAAAGTCCACGGAAATCCAAACAGCGAGCAACATCTCGAAATTCTCGATAATGCTTTCTTCCATCGCCTTGGTGCAGACTTAAAAATTGGTCTTGGCGAGAGTTACATGGCCGGGGATTGGCGAGTTGCCGAAGGTTCAGATTTGGCTCTCGTCTTAACACCATTTGCAGCCCGGCTTGATCAAATTGTTCCGCAGTGGTTGCGCACATTCCGTCGCGTCATCGAACCACGGCATCCGAGTGACGAAGAAAACTCCAAGAACAACACCCGCCGCAACATCTCCCGGCATTACGACTTGTCGAATGACTTGTTTGCAAACTTCTTAGATTCCACAATGACGTATTCAGCTGCGTGGTTTGAACTGCCTTTCGCTGAAGCCGGCTTTGAGCATCTACCAAACGCGCAGCGGAAAAAGGTTGATGGCGTTTTGGATTTTGGTCATGTGGTTGAAAACGCAAACGTGCTCGAGATTGGAACTGGTTGGGGACAGCTGGCGTTGCAGGCTTCAAGTCGAGGCGCAAACGTGCACACCGTCACCCTGTCTTCCGAACAACAAGCACTTGCCCAAACTCGGATTGATGAAGCGGGATTGACCGCGCGCGTCAACATCGAGTTGAAGGACTACCGCGATGTGGTTGGGCAGTATGACTCCGTGGTTTCGGTTGAGATGATTGAAGCGGTTGGCGAAAAATATTGGCCAATCTATTTTGGAAAAGTTGCTGAATGTCTCAAGCCAGGTGGCCATTTTGGTTTACAAGCAATCACAATGAATCATCAGCGCCTTTTGGAATCCAAGCACGCTTACACCTGGATTCATAAATACATTTTCCCTGGCGGCATCATTCCTTCGGTCGAAGTTTGTGAAGCTGAAGCCAAAAAAGCTGGTATGCAAATTGTCGATCGACGTTCACTTCGACTCGACTATGCACACACTTTGAAGCTTTGGCGTGAGCGGTATTTTGCAAATTTAGAAAAAATTCGCGGCTTTGGATTCGATGAAACTTTCGACAAAATGTGGGAATTTTATTTGGCATACAGTGAAGCTGGTTTCCGCTC
>JBEAZM010000192.1:0-10129 GCA_041170125.1 Actinomycetota bacterium | reverse complement strand
CTTTGCTAATCCAGCTTTCGATTTTCAGAAAGTTTTGGTCGAAGCAACAGTGTTAAGCAGCCTACTTTTGCTGGCCCTTATCAGTGGTGGTCAACGTGCTTCGAATTAACAATCTAGAACTCCAATACGGCAAAACCACAGTTCTAAAGAGCGCCTGTGAATTAAAGTTAGAGCCAAATAATCTCGTATTGCTGGTTGGTTCAACTGGGTCCGGTAAGACAACTTTGCTAAATGCATTGGCTGGGATTTTTCCAGGTTACACAGGCGGCACATTGCTCGGAAGTATCGACTTTGAAAACACCAAGGACTCCCCTTTCAAAATCGGCTACGTATTTCAAAATCCGTTTGAAGGTTTTGTTCAAAGCACTGTTGCTAGCGAAATTGCATTCACAAATATTCAATTTGGAGTGCCAGTAGATTCTGAGTGGCTCGACTACCTGCTAAGCACTCTTGATCTCAAGCAGCTATTGGAGCGCGACCTCTCAACACTTTCGGATGGTGAGGCTCAACGGGTAGCCATCGCCGCGGCTCTTTGCCCCAAACCTGCAGTGCTACTACTTGATGAGCCAACTTCTGCTCTTCACCACGAAGCGGCTGAGACATTACGAGATCTGCTAATCAAGATTAAAACCGAAACTAACCTTGCAATTTTGATAAGTGAACACCGCTTTGAAAATTGGCTTGAGTCGGCCGACTTTGTTTGGGAAGTGAAAAATGCCCAAATCACACCGAAAGAGACTGCGGATTTTGCGATTAGCAATCTAACAAATCTTCAGATTAATCAAACTGTCCGCACTTATTTTCCAGACTCCCAAATTTGGCGAACTTCATTGGCCGTAGAAAAACTACGTGGAATTACCCCGTCACTCAAACCAATCCAAAAATCGCATTTTGATTCACGCGGAGAGTTTCTGCAGGCTTCTAATCTCGAAGTAAGTAAAGCTGGAAAACTTCTACTTTCGGAGGTGTCGGCTGAATTTCACCTCAACGAAACTGTGGCGATACTTGGTGACAGCGGCGCCGGAAAAAGCACGCTGTTACACAGCCTCATCGGCGACTTTGTGCCCACTTCGGGTTTTGTTCAATACAAAAATAAATCGACGCACGATTTGGATGCAAACGACCTTTTGGGCAATATCGCATTAGTTCCACAACAACCTGGCCAGTTATTTGTTGCTGAGACTGTTGCGAGTGAATGCAACTTTGCCGACAAATGGCGCGGACTCACACTCGGAACGACTCTAAAGGTTCTCGATCATTTCGACGCTGGAATAAGTCTGGACAGTCATCCACGAGATTTGTCATCGGGTCAGCAACTCTGGCTTGCGATTGCGATTGCAACCGCAATTAAGCCAAATGTGCTCTTGCTTGATGAACCAACTCGAGGTTTGGACCATCACGGTATGTGTCTGCTTCAGGAGCTCATACTGACTCGCAAAACATCTGGCCTCGCAACGATTTGGGCTACCCACGATTTGGATGCTGCGGCAGCAGTTTCTGATCGGCTACTCGTTTTGGAGAAATCCAAACTGAAAACTTTTGGCGAACCGCTGGCGAGGTTGCATCCATCACTTCGAGGAATCTCCACGGTTCAAGAATTATTACCAAACTCTGATGCTCTCAGCGTCATGCAATTAAACCTGGAAATACAACATGCTTAGAAAAGCCACTCTGGGTTCAAGCGTATTCCTCAGCCTTTTGGCCTTGAGCTGGCCAATCTGGTTGCCAGCAAATTTGGCCACCTCATTTAATCAAGGAGTCACACCGGTCATTTTGATGGTCCTCGTGCCCTTGGGACTAGTTGGTACTTTGCAACAACTATTGGCTACTGCAAACAACCCGAGATACTTCTCAATACTTGCTGCATTGACTGCACTTGCGATGGTGGTTCGAGTGTTTGGCGCCGGCGTCGCAGGTATTGAACCCATATGGGCTGTAGTAATCATCACTGCAGTAGCCCTAGGTAGTGAAGCAGGATTTGTGGTTGGGGTGGCAGCGATTGCCTTGTCCGCCATCGCAACCGGTGGCATTGGCCCTTGGCTTCCTTACCAAATGGCAGTTGCTGGTGCTGTTGGGTTTTTTGCTGGCCTGCTGCATAAACTCCAAAGCCCACATCGACTCGTCCTGATTTTAACGGGCTTCATATTGAGCTTAGGTTTTGGTTGGCTGATGAACTTGTGGTTTTGGCCAACCGCAATTGGTGTTTCTGAGGTTGTCGCTTTCGATCCAGGTGCCGCTCCATCGGATCGTCTGCAAAACTGGATTCGGTTTAATCTACTCACAAGCCTTGGCTTCGATTTGCCGCGGGCGGTTCTCACTTCACTGATTCTCGGCCTAGTAGGAAATCGCTTGATTTCCGCAATCGGGCGCGCTAGTCGAACTGGAGTTCGCGATACCGAATCTGTCTCCGATAGACCATAGTTTCCCTGTGTCCAACCCTGCGCAAGAAGCAACCGCTAATGATTTAAAAGTAGGTCTCAAGGCTTCACAAATCGCAGTTAGCATGGTGTTGATTACAGTCTTGGCTGCGTTGGGCTTTGCTGCTTTTCAAAATGCCGAAGCTCGAGATCGCGAAACCGCCTACCTCTCACAGGTAGAGGTCACAACTGGATTAATGCTGAAGGCACAGGAGGAAGTCCTGAACCTTTCTGACGAAGTAGCCCAGGCGCTAGAAAAATCTGACTTCACTGAAGTCACATCTCACATCATCGATGTTGAATTAGCGATATCCAATATCTCAACTGTTGACCCAGCAGCCCAAGATGTAATTTCGAACGACTTCTTTGAGGCCCTAAACGTCATCAAACTTCAAGCCAATTCGCCTTCGAGCGTTCGAGAAATCGCACTAAGTGCTCGAACCAAGATGGTTACTGATACCAGACTTTGGCTCAATCGCTACCAAACAGCGGCAGTTTCGAATTTGCGAGAACTCTCGTCAGTGCGCGCTAATAATGAACGCAATCAAGCAGTGCTGTTATTGCTCACATTATTCATGTCGGTTTGGCTGCTAACTTGGATTGGTATCAGCGTTGGCAAGTCCTATCGACGAGCGCGACGAATCATCAATGATGAAGAATCAAAAGTTGCCAGCGCTCGTAGCGCCCTCAAACACGCTACAGATCAACTTACCTACCAAGCTACACACGATTCACTAACCGGCTTACCAAATCGCAATGCCTTATCCCAAGAGTTAGCGGAAGCCATCAAAAAAGAAACCGAGTTATTCGGAATTTTCTTTTGCGATTTGGATCGATTCAAAATTGTGAATGATTCGCTCGGCCACACATTGGGCGACGAGTTGTTGGTTGAGGCAGCCCTTCGCATCTCTAAAGCTATTCGCACTGATGATTTCGTTTGCAGATTTGGCGGCGACGAATTTGTTGTCATATCGCGCAAGCTGGAAAATGCAGAAGCTGCTGAACGCTTAGCTGAAAGAATTATTCGGGCACTAGCAAAACCTTTCGATGTTCGCGGAGAGGACGCTTTTATTGGAGCGAGCATTGGTATTGCTCTCTCCTCCCCAAATGCCACAGCTTCGCAACTGCTAGCAAACGCAGATGCTGCAATGTATAAAGCCAAAGCGGCCTCAAACCATATAAAAATCTGGCAAGACAGTGCGAACAAATTTTCTGAGCACTTCGACACTGAAAACGCGCTTCGAAAAGCTGTTCCAAACAAAGAACTGTTGATTCATTGGCAACCAATCGTCAGCTTAAAGAACGGGCAGGTTCACACGCTCGAAGCCCTGATGCGCTGGGACCGACCAGGCAGTGGACTTTTGCTGCCCGCCGACTTCATTGGCATCGCTGAAGATTCCGGACTTATTGTTGACATCGGTAAATGGGTCATTCAGTCAGCTTGTGCAACAGCAGCCCTTTCAGATGATCGTTCAGTCGCTGTGAACGTTTCATCGCGTCAGCTGCGGGATGTGAATTTTGTGGATGACTTGAGCGAAATTTTGCGAGTGACAGGCCTTGCACCGGAGCGATTAATTCTTGAAGTCACAGAGCAAACGGTGATTGATCCTAAAGTTGTGAATGCCCCGTTGCAGCGAGTCCACGAACTAGGGGTTCGAATCGCTCTCGACGACTTTGGCACTGGCTATTCATCTTTGAGCCTATTGGATCAACTGCCGGTTGATATTGTGAAACTTGACAGATCATTTTTGAAAAATCTGATTGAGTCCGCGGCAGCTCAAGCGGTTGTGAAATCACTCGTTCAGTTGACATCCGCACTTGGCATGATGTTGATAGTTGAAGGTGTCGAATCTGATGTGCAGCGTCGACTTCTACGATCATTAGGTGTTCAAAATGGTCAGGGCTACTGGTTTGGCCAACCTGAACCTGGCAGATTATTACGCAGTCGAGCCAGCGAATAGCGCTAGCGAACGTTTGACTGAACGAACGGCAACCGCACCACTTCGGCCTTGAGGGCTCTGCCGCGAACGTCGATTTCAACAATCGAGCCAAGCTCAAGTTTTTGTTCCACTAAGGCCAATGCGATTCCAGTTTTCAAAGTCGGCGAAAAGGTTCCGCTTGTGGTTTCTCCAACAACTTCGCCGTCACTAAGAACAGCCATATGTGACCGGGGTACACCTCTGTCAATCAGTTTTAGAGCACAACGAAACTTTCGCGGTGCTGAGATCTCTTCAAGCAGGGCTGCCTTACCAACGAAATCGGAATCAAAATCAATTGCCCATTTCAAACCTGCTGAAATCGGTGAAATATTCGGTGAAATATCTTGGCCATGCAGTGAGTAGCCCATCTCGGTACGTAAGGTGTCGCGGGCACCGAGGCCAGCAGGAATGGCACCGGCTGCTTCTAAATCTCGCCAGAGTACCTCAAGATTTTGATTCGGCGTGATCAATTCAAATCCAAGCTCACCGGTGTACCCGCTTCGACAAAGCAAACTCGAATCTAGATTTTCTCCAGATCGAACGAGCTCGGCCACTTGCATGTAATCAAGCTCAACATCAAACCCAAGACTTCGCAGAATTTCTGAAGATTTTGGCCCTTGAACTGCAATGATGCCGTGCGTATCTTGTAAATTCTCCACAACCACCGAAGTTGCTAGCAGGGCTCGCAAAGTGTCGAAAACAAGTTGGGCGTTTGATGCGTTTGGCACAATCCAGATTTCGGATTCGGTGGTGCGATAGACGAGTAAGTCATCTACAACTCCCCCGGTTTCATTCAGCAGCATTGAATACTGCGCAGTGCCTATGGCGAGATCTGCAACATTTGAAACTAAGACTTGATTCAGTTCTGTCGCGACTTCGGTTCCACTCAATCGCAACTTCCCCATGTGGCTGACATCGAATATTCCACACTCAGATCGGACCGCCAGGTGTTCAGCCACGACGCCTTGATACTCAATCGGCATGTCATAGCCACCGAAATCGAGCATCTTTGCCCCAGCTTGGAGATGAGTGGCGTGCAGAGAGGTGCGTTTGAGTTCGATTTCCATGCTCCAACGCTAACCCTGTTAGTGAGATTTTGGCAGGTGAGGAGCATGATTAGGTCATGACCGTTGTAACTCTTTCCAAAACCACGCCGGCTGGCGTTTCTGCAAGTGTTGTTTTCGTTGAGGTTGGAAGCGCTGCAAAGCTGCTTACTAAGTTCTCGACCCCTGCGGCTGACCGCAAACTAAGTGCTGTCATCGCCGAACTAGAAGGTTCAAAAAAGGCGGGTCAAGTCACTACTTTGCCAGCTGCAGTTGCTGGCGGAACCGGCAAAATCACCGCAATTGCCGTCACAACGAAGATGTCTCACGAAGAAATTCGGAAGGCAACAGGCAATGCCATTCGCAATCTTTTTGGTGAGAAGAAAGTCGCGATTTTGTTGCCTGATTCAATGGTTGATTCTGCTGCTGCGATTGCAGAAGCAGCTCTCATGGCTGGTTACTCATTCACCGAATTCAAAGCTAAGACTTCAAGTCCAAAACAAAATGGACCAAAATCAATCGTCGTCGTCACTGCCGAAGCCAGCAATCCAATTTTGAAACAAGCTGTTGCTCGTTCGAGCGCGATTGCAAGTGCAGTAAACCGCACTCGAGATTTAGGCAACACCCCACCTGGTCACTTACCGCCGGCAGAACTTGCTAATTTCGCGAAGGAACTCGCGACCAAATTCGCCCTGGAAATTGAAGTGCTTGATGAAAAAGCTTTGGCTCGTAAGGGCTACGGCGGCATTCTCGGTGTTGGTCAAGGTTCAGCTCGGCCACCACGTTTGATTCGTTTGGCTTACCGACCCAAAGGTGCGGTTGCGCATCTTTCATTGGTAGGTAAGGGAATTACATTTGACACTGGTGGCATCTCGATCAAGCCTCACCTCGGTATGCACGAAATGAAAGGTGACATGCTCGGAGCCGCAGCCGTTTTGAATGCGATTGCAGCGATTGCCGAGTTGAAAATCCCAATCAACGTAACTGCCTACGCGGCAACAGCAGAGAATATGCCTAGTGGCACCGCCCAAAGACCTGGCGATGTAATCACGGCATATGGTGGCCGCACCGTCGAAGTGCTCAATACTGACGCCGAAGGGCGACTAGTCCTCATGGATGCACTTGTACGTGCTCAAGAAGACAACCCAGATTTGCTGATTGATGTCGCAACCTTGACAGGCGCCCAAGCGGTGGCTCTCGGTCGCCGCATATCGGCAGTTTTATCGCCAAAAGGTGAATTGAGTGAGCAGTTCTTGGATGCTGCCAAGCGCAGTGGCGAGGCCTTTTGGCCGCTGCCATTACCTGCTGAATATCGGCCGAAGTTGGATTCATCCGTCGCTGACATTGCAAATATCGCAGAGGCGTACGGCTCCACCCTCTATGGCGGCTTGTTCCTACAGGACTTCGTTAGCGATAAACAGGCTTGGATCCACTTAGACATTGCGGCGCCAGCCTTCAACAGCGAAGGTGCTTACGACTACACACCAAAGGGTGCAACCGGTGTTTCAGTGCGCACATTGGTGACAATTGCTGAAGATCTCGCAGCAAGCAGCTGGAATCTTTAACCTGAATTGGACACTCAGGTCCTGAGTGGGAGAATTCGCCCATCCGAAACTACCCTGGAAAGTTGACATGGCTGAACAACACTTTGACGTAGTAATTCTTGGCGGTGGCAGTGGCGGTTACGCATGTGCGCTGCGCTCGGCTCAATTAGGTCTAAAAGTGGCTTTGATTGAAAAAGACAAACTTGGTGGAACCTGTCTGCATCGCGGTTGTATCCCAACCAAAGCATTGCTGCATGCTGCAGAGGTAGCCGACACTGCTCGTGAGTCGGCTCACGTAGGCGTGTACACCGAACTTCAAGGCATCGATATCAATAAAGTCAATGAGTACCGCGATGGTGTGGTTAGCCGCCTCTACAAAGGCCTACAGGGTCTGGTTAAGAGCAAAGACATCACCTACGTCGAAGGCACTGGTCGCGTTGTTTCCCAAAATACTATTGAGGTCAATGGCGAGCGCTATGTTGGCAAAAACCTAGTTCTAGCTACGGGTTCTTATGCACGGAGTTTGCCGGGCCTGGAAATCGGTGGGCGGATTGTTACTTCCGATCAGGCACTGAACATGGATTGGATTCCAAACCGAGTCATCGTGCTCGGCGGTGGCGTGATTGGCGTTGAATTCGCAAGCGTTTGGCGCTCTTTCGGATCCGAAGTAACCATTATTGAAGGTTTGCCGCGCATCGTTCCGGCAGAGGATGAATCTGTTTCTAAGGCTCTTGATCGGGCATTCCGTAAACGTGGAATCACAATCAAGGCTGGTGTTCGATTTGCAGGTGCCACCCAAAACGAACACGGTGTTGTCGTAACGCTCGAATCTGGCGAAACTTATGAAGCAGACATTTTGATGGTAGCTGTAGGCCGCGGACCAAACGGTGCTGGTCATGGTTTTGAGGAAATCGGTGTGACGGTCGATCGCGGTTTTGTGCCGACCAACGAGCGGCTTCAGACGAATGTACCTAACGTTTACGCGGTTGGTGACATTGTTCCTGGTTTGCAACTCGCTCACCGTGGATTCCAACAAGGCATCTTTGTTGCTGAAGAAATCGCTGGCCTAAAGCCTGCTGTGATTGACGAAAAAGGTATCCCCCGAGTCACTTATTGTGAACCAGAAGTTGCAAGTGTTGGCTACACCGAAGCTCAAGCTCGCGAAGCATTTGGCAGTGACAACGTTGCAGTTTACGAATACAACTTGGGCGGAAACGGTAAGAGCCAAATCCTTGGTACCACTGGCTTCATCAAACTAGTCCGTACCACAAATGGTGGCCCAATTGTTGGTGTCCACATGGTTGGTGCGCGAGTCGGTGAGCAGATCGGCGAAGCTCAACTCATTTACGCATGGGAGGCCACCGCTGAAGACGTGGCGCCTCTACTTCACGCTCACCCAACCCAGAATGAAGCACTCGGTGAGGCTCACCTTGCGCTTGCTGGCAAACCACTACACGCCCACGCTTAAAGACGAACTAACGTCCAATCTGAAGGAGTAAAGCCGAATGTCGATATCGGTAGTAATGCCCCAGCTCGGTGAAAGTGTTACCGAAGGAACCGTAACTCGTTGGCTTAAGCAGGTCGGCGAAACTGTCACTGCAGACGAACCGCTCTTGGAAGTATCAACCGACAAAGTCGATACCGAGATTCCAGCCCCAGCTTCTGGTGTACTGCTTGAAATCGTGGCTGGCGAAGACGCTGTTGTCGCAGTTGGCGGCGTACTCGCTGTGATTGGCGATTCAAACGAAGCAGCACCTGCTGCTCCGGCCGCTGCTCCCGCAGCACCTGAAGTCACCGCCCCACCGGTTGCGGAGGCATCTGCGGCACCTGCAGCTCCTGCAGTTCAGGCAGCAGCACCATCTTCGACGTCTGGCACCGAAGTTCTCTTGCCGGCATTGGGTGAAAGTGTCACCGAAGGCACAATCACTCGCTGGCTAAAACAGGTTGGTGAAACTGTTGCTGCTGATGAGGCCTTGGTTGAGGTATCAACAGACAAAGTGGATACTGAAATTCCAGCTCCGGTAGCTGGCGTTCTGCTTAGCATCAACGCTCCAGAAGACAGCACCTTGCCAGTGGGCGGAGTGCTTGCAGTAATTGGATCCCAGAACTCGGCTCCGGTTGCTGTAGCACCTAGTGCACCAGCGGCAGCCCCAGCTCCGGCAGCACCTGCAGTGCCAGCAACTCCCGTTGCCCCTGCACCTGCTGCGCCGGTTGCGCCAGTTGCAGCCTCAGCAGCTGCTGTTACCACTCCAAGCAGTTCAGTCGACAACAGCGATGCGTACGTAACTCCACTCGTCCGCAAACTTGCGGCTGAAAACAACGTCGATTTAGCAACTGTCAAGGGCACTGGCATTGGTGGCCGAATTCGCAAGCAGGATGTGCTTGATGTTGTGGCTGCGCGAAGCAGCTCAGCTCCAACCGCAGCAGCCTCAACTGGGGTTCCTTCGACACCAGCTAAAGCCAGCGCACCTGCGGTCGTGGAATCAAATCTGCGTGGCAGCACTGAAAAACTCACCCGTTTGCGCAAAGTCATTGCCCAGCGCATGGTCGAAAGCCTTGCCGTCTCGGCTCAGCTCACCAGCGTCGCTGAAGTTGATGTCACCAACATTGTCACCATGCGGGACAAGCACAAGAAGTCTTTCGAAGCACAGGAAGGTGTGAAACTCACCTACATGCCGTTCTTCGCGAAGGCAATCGTGGACACCTTGAAGTCGCACCCGACTTTGAACGCATCGATGGATCTAGAAGCTGGCACTGTTACTTACCATGACGCAGAGCACCTAGCTATCGCGGTTGATACCGACAAAGGATTGCTCGTTCCAGTTATTCGGAACGCAGGAGACCTCTCAATCGCTGGCCTCTCCCGCCACATCAGCGATTTGGCTGCTCGGACTCGCACCGGTCAAGTGGCCCCAGACGAACTTTCTGGTGGCACTTTCACTCTAACGAACACTGGTAGCCGTGGCGCATTGTTCGACACTCCAATCATCAACCAACCACAGGTTGCGATTTTGGGTGTAGGCGCGATTGTGAAACGCCCAGTAGTTGTGACAGACGAAGAAGGTCGTGACCTGATTGCAGTTCGTCACATGGTCTACTTGTCCCTCACCTACGATCATCGTTTAGTTGATGGTGCAGATGCAGCT
>JBEAZM010000191.1:0-4809 GCA_041170125.1 Actinomycetota bacterium | reverse complement strand
AATTCATTTAATGCACCAAAAGCACTCAAAGCCACTGGATTATCAATTCCACCAGACTTACTTCGCATTCGAACAATTGCAGTCACAACCGCAGCACCTGTAGCTGCAATCAATAAAACTTGAACGAGTGCCTCCATGGCATAAAACTACGCCTCAGTTATTAGGCGAACAAGGTGAGGTCAGACATGGGAAGTGAAATCGTCACAACTATTTTGGTTTTTCAAGCTGTCGTTTATGGTCTCGTCTACCCGCGCTTGGTCGGCATTGATGTTTCGAAGGCGCGAATCTACGACGCGGTTGCAACCGGCGTTTTATTAGTGATTCTGTGGCTGCAATTTGGCGACCTCGATGCCAGATATCGGTTCATCTTCTTCGATACAAACTGGTTCGTTTTTGGATTCTTGGTTTACGAAATTCTGGCATTTGTTGCTTGGTCGTTTTACTTCAATTTCAAAGGAAAACCAGAATTATTCAAAGAGCTTTACTTGATGGCCCCACAGAATCCAAAAGATTCTGAATCGAATTAAGCGAGCCGGGTTATTTCGTTAGTCGGATTGTCATCCACCGCAATCTCGTCTGCAGTCATATCTGCAATCAAGGCTGCTAGTTCAGCCTCCCGCTGCTTCTTTGCAGCATCCACCAAGGAATCACCAGTCCAGAATTCACCTGGGGTGCGCTTTGAAGGCTCGGCAGCAGTGTATGTAGGAAGCACTGGCTCAGGTGCCGACCAAGTCGAACCAAACTCGCCAGTGGCTGGCTGCCATGCTGGTGTGTTTTCAGTTTCAAACTGACGCTCAGTCTGCAATAGCCGCTCTGCAGCTGCCCGACCAGCCGCACCAAGTCCGGAAAGCAAGGACTTCGAAGGTGCGAGGTTGGCTTGCCGTGCTTGCCGATCGATTTTGATCGAATGCCGCGCGTACGCAACGAACAGCACCATGCCAGCAAGCGGTAGCGCCCAAACCACAAACGAATTACCCATGAGCTGAAGAGCAAGCGCAGTCGGCCACATCATCAAAGCGGTACCGAACGCTCGGCGGCGAGCTGCAAGGCGACGTTGGCGAGCTGTCATCCGGCTACCAGCAACTGGCGCAGTACGGGATTGAACTTGGATTCGATTTCCGGACGCATCCATTAGCGGCCGATTGTCTTTAAGAGTATTGATTGCCTTCGAAAAATTGTCAGCGGAGGCTAAATGTGGACTGCTATTTCGCTTAAACCACATGGGCAAAAGAAACGCCAACCAGATGCTAATGAGTACCACTAACACCAAGTTCGAATCCATGTGGCAAAAGTTACTTAGAAGATAACTCTAAGTAGTGGATATCCGAACAAAAAGTTTCTGCGTGTCGGATTTCAGGTTAATGACTAAGTGGTCGATTACTGCTCAATCCAGCTTGTGGATATTCATCTGCAATCACTACAAAAGCATGATGGTCACGCCAATCACCAGCAATGTGAAGGTACTTTCGCCGCAGCCCTTCAAAGGGAATTCCAAGTTTTTCTACTACACGCAGACTCGCAGTATTTTCTGGTCGAATATTGATTTCGATTCTATGCAATTGCAGATACAGAATCGCATGATCTAGCAGTAGCGCCAACGCGGTAGGCATGATTCCACGCCCCGCAACCCGAGAATCAATCCAATAGCCAACATAACCTTGCCGAAGACTTCCCCAAACCACATTCCCCAAAGTGATTTGGCCAACCATCTGACCTCTGTGTTCGATTACTAAAGGTAACGAAACCGAGTCCCGTGCCTCCGAACGCATCCGCCGGACGTACTTGCGAAAGTCAGTGATTCGAACGCCGCCAGCAGGATTTGAGGCCTCCCAAGGTTCCAACCATTCCTGATTCGCTGATTTAATCTCGCTCCAAGCAGCCTTATCAGCTTGTTGAATCAGTCGGAGCCGGACATCGCCCCGCTCCAAGATGACTGGAAAGCGAAATTCTGAGCGCACTACCAAACGCTCGCATCTACCAAATCGATGACTTCGACCGTATCCCCGGAGCGCACTTCTTGGACTAACTCCGGCACCACAATCAAACAATCGGTACGAGCCAAGCTAGCTACCAAGTGTGTGCCTTGAACATCGAGCGCGCGAACGACATGTTGTTTGCCGGGTACCCGCACTGCTCGCACATAATGTTTACGTTCCAAAGTTGAGTAGAAAGAATTCTCCACAACCGCTTTCCGCGTAACTGCGTGATAAGAGTTGTACCCCATCATTTTTGCAATCACAGGTTTTACGAAAATCTCAAATGAAATAAATGCTGCGACTGGGTTGCCGGGAAGTGTGAAAATCGGCGTGTTATCCAGACCGATTTTGCCAAACCCTTGCGCCATACCAGGCTGCATTGCAACTCGGGTGTAATCAACTTTGCCGAGCTCACCACAAACTTGTTTAATCATTTCGTAGGAGCCTGCACCAGTGCCGCCAACTGTAATAACAAGATCTGCTCTAACAAGTTGATCCTCAATCACTGTTCGAACATTTTCGAGGTTTTCAGCCAATGGCCCAATGCGATACACACTCGCACCGGCTTCAGCCGCAGCAGCGGCCAACATGGTGCCATTGGAATCCACAACTTTGCCTGGCACAACCGCAGCCCCTGGCTCCAGCAACTCGGCGCCAATCGTCACGATTACAACGCGTGGTCGAGGCCGAGCTACGACGTTAGATTTTCCAATCGCGGCAAGCAATCCAATCGCGCGCGGATCCATTATCTGACCAGCAGGCAGCACTAATTCGGCTTCAGCAATATCTTCACCCCGCCGACGCACGTATTGGCTTAGAACCGCAGCTCGCTCAATGTTAACTTCACTCAAACCCGCATCTGTGAATTCAAGTGGAATTACGGCTTCGGTTTCTTCTGGCAGTGGCGCACCAGCGCTCACTCGCACAGCCGTTCCATTCAGTACCGCACCGGCAGGTCGATCACCAACCGCAATCACGTCCTCGACTTTGAGAACGATTGGCAGTTCGGCACTTGCGCCAGCTACGTCTGCAACTTTTACAGCGTAGCCATCGACTGCAGCGGTATCGAATGCCGGTAATGGCCATGGAGCAACAATGTCCTCAGCGTTTACACAACCCCGGCTCTCAAGCAAGCCGATTGCAAATTCCTCAAGGGGTTCTATTTGATTGAGAATTACTTCCAGATGTTGTTCAACGCTACGCATCATTTTTTCCCGAGGCCACAAAATCATCCAGCCATTTTGCAAAGTCTCCCCCAAGCTCTGGATGGCGGATTGCTAATTGAACTGTTGATTGCAACCACGAAAGTTTGTCGCCCGTGTCGTAGCGATTGCCACGGAATACAACGCCATGTACACCACCACCAGCTTCAGCCGGTAAGTGAGCGAGCACTTGAAGAGCGTCCGTCAATTGGATTTCGCCACCTTTGCCAGGTGCCGTGTCGTGCAGGACTTCAAAAACTTTGGAATGTAATACGTATCGACCAATTACGGCATAAAGACTTGGCGCATCCGCGGCGTTTGGTTTTTCTACTAAGTCTGAAATTTCTAATACGCCCGATTCTGGTTCGCCTTTGATAGCAACACAGCCATATAGGTGAATTCGGTCGGCGGGCACTTCCATCAAACATAAGACCGAGCCACCGTAACGCTGTTGGACATCAATCATTCTTGGCAATATTGGATCTCGTTCATCAATCAGATCATCACCAAGCAAAACCGCAAATGAGTCATCCCCAACATGGTCTTCGGCTTGGAGCACAGCGTGACCGAGCCCGAGTGGTTCGCCTTGCCGCACGTAGTGAATTCGGGCCATTTCGGCAGAAGCTCGGACTAACGCGAGCCGATCCAAGTCACCTTTATCTAATAGCGATTGTTCAAGTTCAGATACATAATCAAAATGGTCTTCCAACGCCCGCTTCGAGCGGCCGGTAATCATCAACACATCAGTCAAGCCAGCTGCAACAGCCTCTTCCACCACGTACTCAATCGCAGGCTTATCAACCACCGGCAACATTTCTTTTGGAGTGGCTTTGGTGGCTGGCAAAAATCTAACTCCCCGTCCGGCCGCCGGGATCACCGCTTTGTATATCCGATCCATGAGCGCAGCCTAAATGTAGGTGGCATCATTCGCGGGTGACTACACCACAATCCAAGGCAGATGTTCGTAAAATCGTTTCCCAGCGCCGCAGTCAACTGCGGTTGATTGCAAATCCAAATCGAGCTGGCGCGATTGCTGAGCGTGGTCTTGCTCTGATTCAAGATTTACCAGTTGAGTCCCGGATTGCCATTTTTATGTCTTTTGGTAGCGAACCACCGATGGGTGCTTTGCTCGATGAACTCGTTTATCGAAACTACGAAGTGGTGTTGCCAAAAGTAATTTCAGAAACTGATCTGACTTGGCATCTGCTCAATGGTTTTTGGGAACCAGACTTTTATCGGATTGACTCTCCAACCAGTGAAGCGCTGCCTGACGGCCTTGCAAGTTGCGCTGCAATATTTATTCCCGCAATCGCGATTGATGCTGACGGCGCTCGACTCGGACGTGGTGCCGGTTTTTATGACCGCTCACTTGCAGAGGTAGCGCGCGAGCGGGATGGAGGTCCGCGACGGATTGGCGTGGTTGATCCTGCTGGGTTTTTGCCAGTTGGATTAATCCCAATGTCGGTTCACGACCAGTGGTTGGACGCAGCCCTCGTCGGCTAGTTTTTATTGATACGGGCCAAAACCCAACCAGAACCCCGCCAGCGAACCAAACACCGTTATTAACAAATACCCAACCGCTATAACTTTTTGGTCCTTAAACATTGTCACTGTTTGCCCAATAAAACCAC
>JBEAZM010000190.1:0-4837 GCA_041170125.1 Actinomycetota bacterium | reverse complement strand
AACTGTGCAGCGTCGGGAGTTGTAGTTGAAAGTATTTGGGTCGAGTCAGTTGGTCGCACTACCGCCAAGCTATCTCTCCCATCAAAAACGGACCTGAAGAAACTTAAGGTAATCGAATTGGACGCGTATCTGGATGCGGCTGGACTAGGGACGAGCATAGATCTTTGCGACTAGTCTCAGGATTCGAGACTCAAATCCCAACCTGTGACACCACCTTCTAAAAAATCTGCCCCAGTCCCGATGACAAATTGGGCTGGGGCAGTTACCATTAGCCCCATGACGATTCATCTCGTGGTAGTTAGTTAGCGCACGGCGTTCGCCCAAGCGTTCGACGTGCGCACCCTCCGAAGCCGAAGCGGCCGGGGGGTTTTGTTTTGTCGGAACTAATTATTCGAGAGCAAACGGAAAGAAGATGACGATGACAGAGCAGATCACAGGTGCTCAGAGTCTGGTTCGCTCGCTAGAGCAGGCCGGGGTAACCGACATGTTCGGAATCCCTGGTGGCGCCATTCTCCCTGCGTACGACCCACTGATGGATAGCACTCAGGTTCGCCACATTCTCACCCGCCACGAACAAGGTGCTGGCCATGCCGCTCAAGGCTACGCCGCAGCTAGTGGCCGGGTTGGTGTATGTATGGCGACCTCAGGCCCTGGCGCCACCAACCTTGTGACACCACTTGCTGATGCCTACATGGACTCTGTGCCAATGGTTGCAATCACTGGTCAGGTTGCCTCGTCACTCATCGGTACTGATGCTTTCCAAGAAGCTGACATCTCGGGCATCACCATGCCGATCACCAAGCACAACTATTTGGTTCGCGATGCTGCCGACATTCCACGCGCAATCGCTGAGGCTTTCCACATTGCCTCGACCGGTCGACCAGGTCCAGTTTTGGTGGATATTGCTAAAGATGCACTTCAGGCGATGACCGAGTTCCACTGGCCAACCTCTATCGATCTGCCGGGCTACCGTCCAACCACAAAGCCTCACAGCAAGCAGGTACGTGAAGCTGCGAAGTTGATTCTGGAATCTCGCAAACCGACTCTGTATGTGGGTGGTGGCGTGATTCGCTCGGGTGCCCACAAAGAACTTCGCCAGGTTGCAGAACTTCTACAGATTCCGGTTGTTACTACGTTGATGGCGCGCGGTGCCTTCCCGGACAGTCACCAGCTGCACATGGGTATGCCTGGCATGCACGGCACGGTTGCTGCGGTCGGCGCTTTGCAGCGAGCAGATCTTTTGATCACACTCGGTGCACGTTTTGATGACCGCGTTACTGGAAAACTCAGCAGTTTTGCGCCTGATGCAAAAATCATTCATGCTGACATCGATCCAGCCGAGATTGGTAAGAATCGCGAAGCCGATGTGCCAGTTGTTGGTGACGTTCGGGAGTTCTTGATTGAGCTTTTCGTGGCATTGCAAGAAGATCTGAAGAACGGTGCGACACCGGACTACAACGAATGGCGCGAAATTTGCTTTGGCTGGAAGAACAGTTACCCATTGGGCTACGACTTGCCGGACGATGGCACGGTCTCACCTCAGCAAGTTATCCAAAGACTTGGCCAGATCTCTGGCCCAGAATCAATTTATGTTGCAGGTGTTGGTCAGCATCAGATGTGGGCCAGTCAGTTCATCAGCTACGAATATCCAAACACCTGGATTAACTCAGGTGGTCTTGGCACCATGGGCTACAGCGTTCCAGCAGCTATGGGCGCCAAAGTAGGTATGCCTGACAAGGTCGTTTGGTCAGTGGATGGCGATGGTTGTTTCCAGATGACTAACCAAGAGTTAGTGACATGTGCAATCAACGAAATCCCAATCAAGGTCGCATTGATCAACAACTCTTCGCTCGGCATGGTGCGCCAGTGGCAAACCTTGTTCTACAACGAGCGCTACTCAAACACGAACCTGCACTCACATCGCATCCCAGACTTCCCGAAGTTGGCTGAGGCGTATGGTTGCCACGGTTTGTTGGTTGAGCGACCAGAAGACATTGACAAGACCATTGAAAAAGCAATGACTTTGAACGATGCGCCGGTCGTCATCGACTTCCAGGTACATCGCGATGCGATGGTTTGGCCGATGGTTGCAGCAGGAATGTCGAATGATGACATCAAGATTGCACGCGATTTAGCCCCTGAGTGGGAGAGCGGAGCTCAAGAACTATGAGTCGTCACACACTATCTGTTTTGGTGGAAGACAAGCCAGGTGTTCTGGCTCGTGTTTCTGCACTGTTCTCACGTCGTGGCTTCAACATCGAATCACTCGCGGTTGGCCCAACCGAGATGCCGGAAGTTTCTCGAATGACGATTGTCGTCAACGTCGATGAACTTCCACTGGAGCAAGTCACAAAGCAACTCAACAAACTCATCAACGTATTGAAGATTGTTGAGCTTGAGGCAGATGCCTCAGTGCAGCGCGAACTTCTTCTCGTCAAAGTAAAAGCCGAGAAAGATGACCGCACGCACGTGCTGGAACTCGTTCAGATGTTCCGAGCAAAAGTGGTTGACGTCGCAAGTGATGCCATCACGATTGAAGCTACCGGCGCCCGCGACAAGCTCGAGGCTTTGCTGCGAGTGCTGGAGCCGTTTGGCATCAAAGAATTGGTTCAGTCCGGTGTGGTAGCAGTGAGCCGCGGCGGAAAGTCCATCTCCGATCGAGCTCATCGGGCTAACGACAAGTCCGTGTGAGAACGCTCACAACCAACAACTAAACTTCACCGCCCCCGACCACTTAACTGGAGGAAAACCCGTGGCCGAATTGTTTTATGACAAAGATGCAGATCTTTCGATCATCCAAAATCGTGTAGTTGCTGTCTTGGGATATGGCTCCCAGGGTCACGCACACGCATTGAGCCTGCGGGACTCCGGTGTCGATGTTCGCATTGGTTTGTCCCCAAACTCAAAATCACGTGCAAAAGCTGAAGCTGAAGGTCTACGCGTTGTAGATCCTGCAACTGCTGTCGCTGAAGCCGACCTCACTATGGTTTTGGTTCCGGATCCAGTTCAGCGTGGTCTCTACGCCGAAGCGATTGAACCAAACCTGCAAGATGGCGATGCTCTCTTCTTCGCCCACGGCTTCAACATCCGCTATGGCTACATCAAGCCAAAAGCCACTGTTGACGTCTGCATGGTTGCTCCAAAGGGTCCAGGCCACTTGGTGCGTCGCGAATATGCAGCTGGTCGTGGCGTTCCTGCCATCGTTGCTGTTGAACAAGACGCAACCGGCAATGCCTGGCCACTTACTCTCTCTTACGCAAAAGGCATCGGTTCCTTGCGCGCTGGTGGCATCAAGACCACCTTCACCGAAGAAACCGAGACCGACCTCTTTGGCGAACAAGCTGTTCTCTGTGGCGGTGCTTCTGCACTCGTGATGGCTGGCTTCGAAACCCTAGTTGAAGCTGGCTACCAGCCAGAGGTTGCCTACTTTGAATGCTTGCACGAGCTCAAGCTCATCGTTGACTTGATGTACGAAGGTGGCATTGCCAAGCAGCGTTGGTCAGTTTCTGATACCGCTGAATACGGCGACTACGTTTCTGGTCCACGCGTCATCGATGCTCGCGTCAAAGAAAACATGAAGGCTGTTCTTACCGACATCCAAAATGGTGCTTTCGCAAAGCGCTTCATTGAAGATCAGGATGCTGGCGCACCTGAATTCAAGGCGTTGCGTGCAGCTGGTGAAGTTCACCCAATCGAAAAGACTGGTCGCGAATTGCGTCAGCTCATGTCATGGGTGAAGACCAGTGACAGCGATTACCAAGAAGGTTCAGCTGCCCGCTAGGCAGTAAGGCTATGAAAGCAATCGCCATCTCCGAATTTGGTGGACCCGAAGTTTTAACTCTCCGTGAGATTGAAACTCCCACCATCGGGGATGGCGATTTGCTTATCCAAGTTGTCGCTAGTGGCGTCAACTTCATTGACATCTATCAGCGGCAAGGGGTTTACCCAGTCGAGCTTCCCTATGTGCTTGGGATGGAAGGTGCCGGCGAAGTAGTTGCTGTAGGTGCTGGGGTTTCAGACTTCGCCATCGGCGATCGAGTTGCTTGGCCAATGTCACCAGGTAGTTATGCCGAAGTAGTTGCGATTGCCGCCGATCGGGTTGTGCGAATTCCTGAAGATGTCGATACTGATATTGCCGCTGCTTCGATGTTGCAGGGGATGACCGCTCATTACCTGACTCATTCAACTTTCAATCTAGATGCCGGTCATACCGCAGTGGTTCATGCTGCCGCTGGTGGGGTGGGGCAGTGGCTAACGCAGATTGCACACTGGCGGGGAGCAAAAGTGATTGCCACTGTCGGTTCTGCTGAAAAAGCCGCAATCGCATCCGGACTTGGCGCTGATGAAGTGATTAGCTACGACCAAGTTGATGATCTTGCAGCCGCGATTCGTCAGGCTAACGACGGTCGGGGTGTCGATGTGGTTTATGACGGGGTGGGTGCAGCCACTTTTGACGCTGGGCTTGCCGCACTTCGACCACGCGGTGTCATGGCACTTTTTGGTGCCGCCTCAGGCCAGGTGCCACCACTTGAGTTGCAACGTTTGAATGCTGGTGGCAGTTTGTTTGTGACACGTCCGAGTCTCGCGCACCACATTTTGACGCAGTCCGAGATGCAGTGGCGAGCTGACGACATCTTTAGTTTGGTAGCAGCTGGTTCGGTACAAGTGAACGTATTCAAAGGCTATGAGTTAGCAAAAGCTGCTGAGGCTCAGGCTGATCTTGCAGCTCGCGTAACCAGTGGGAAACTACTTTTACTTCCGTAAGTTTGAAGCGGCTAGAGATTGACCGCTAACGCAATCGCAATGAAATGGCTTAAGAAAGCTGCGACCGTAAATG
>JBEAZM010000189.1:0-8597 GCA_041170125.1 Actinomycetota bacterium | reverse complement strand
TTGCGCCGCCGATTTTGTTAGAACGATCTCATGTGGCGGCCAAAGCCACCAAAACTGTAATTCGTCGGGCAAGTGGCTCTGGGACCCTTGGCGATATCGTCGAGTTGAAATTGGAATCTCTGGGCGTCGACTTAGAGGCCACAAACTGGGATTCATACCGCCGAGATGATGGGCGCTGGACCGTCTTATTGCACTACCCAGCTGATGGCTTGACCCGCACAGCAGCTTGGCTGTTTGATGTGCGAAATAACGCTCTAGTTGCAGCAGATGAGGATGCTCGCTGGTTAACGGGAGATCAACATCGCCAAACAGCGGAAGTTATTCAGGAAGACTTCAAAGACACCCAAGTGGTTGAGTTTTTGGCGCCAGTGACCCAACTCAAATCAACATCAAAGTCTGAGCCGATCGATTCAACTGAGGTTCCCACTAAGGTCGAATCAGATACGAATTCAAAGAGTCTTGATCCAGCGATTGATGAACTTTTGGATGCTGAACCTGAAGAAACTTTTGAGACCGAAATAGCTTCAGCCCCAAACCAACCGACGACAGAAATCCCAGCGAGCAAAACGACCGAAACTGAAAATGAGTTGTTTGAGGCTGCAGCCGATGAAGGACAATTTCTGGCTGAAGAAATCGAATCTGAATCCAATCGTGACGCAGAATCATCAGAAGAGCCTTCAAGCATCGCCGAGGTAACTGAAATTCGGCCGCCAAAAATCCCGAGTTGGGACGAAATTTTGTTCGGGCCGTCTAGCCCCGAAAACTAATCTCAATTGCTCTCGTTGAATGGCAACGGGATGTCTGTTGCAAAGTAATCGCGTGAGCGTCTGGACGTAACCTTTCGCATGTGGTGACGCCGACACAAAACTTCGTACGCCACGACGTCATCCCCTGTGTCCCCAACCACAACCTGCTCGCCCTCAGTCACCATGACGCCGTTCACGATACGCGCCTGATGCGTGGCGCGAGCGCCACACCAGCACAACGCCTCGACCTGCAAGACATTCACGCGATCTGCCAACTCAACCAGTCTCGCACTACCCGGAAAAAGCGAAGTACGGAAATCTGTCAAAATCCCAAATGCAAATACATCGACCTGTAGCCCATCTACGATTTCAGCTAATTGCTCGACCTGCAAAGCGGTATAAAACTGGGCTTCATCACAAATCAGATAGTCAACCCGTTGACCGCGACTTACGAGATCCGCTATCAAACGATGAAAGTCCAAATCTTCAGTAACTTCGTAGGCATCGGTTTCCAAGCCCAAACGACTTGAAATTTTGCCGGCACCTGCTCGATCTTTGCTAGTGAACACCAGCCCTTTGCGGCCACGCGACTTATGGTTGTGGTCAGTTTGCAAAGCCAAAGTTGATTTACCGCTGTCCATAGTTCCTGAGAAGTAAACCAACTCCGCCATAACTACCCTGCCATCTCAATCAAAGGAATTGTGCTTTCAACTTCGGAAGTTCCCCCATGGTGTCCAACTAATTCTGAAACCCGTTTGTCGACCGAACTAGAAGCCAAAATATAGCCCGACTTCGCAACCGCAACGACATCGCCAATCCGTTCGTGGAAATCTTCGTCAACGTTTCCGAATAGTCCATTTTCAATCGCTTCTTCGCGCGAGAAAATCTCGGCATATTCATTGAATGCAAGCCATCGGTCCAAAAGTTGCTTCGACCTGCCAGATTTCGCAAAAACATGACGGAATCGTGGCTCTCCCGTGATACGTAGTACATCGTTCATTGCCGATTTGTGGTCTTCAATCCAGATTCTCTCAACCACATCTACCATGCCATGGTCAGCTGTGATTAGTAACTGTGTAGCAGGTGGAAGATGTGCCGCCAACATTTCTAGAGCTGTCATGACGTTCTGATATTCGCTCACCCAAGCATCGGAGTTAACTCCATGAACATGTCCAATTTTGTCTAAGTCTGGATAGTAGGCGTAAACGAATCCCTCCGAGGTGGAATCGAGAATACTTCGAATGCTCGCAATCATTTCTGACAATGATTCAGCTGCGACATGCGTACCGCCGCGCAGCGCTGCTTGGGTTAAACCAGACTCTGCATATTTGGCTGGCCCAATTCGATACACGTTAGTCGTCCTGGCGATTTTTTCAAACCAGGTGGTTTCGGGCTGAACCGCGATTGGATTCGGATAACTTTCCCAATGCAATGGACGAAGAATCTGATCGAACTCGGGTAACCAAAAGGTGGCACCTAACACCCCGTTAGCTCCGGAATTCAGGCCAGTACCAAGAGCGGTAAGGGAAACTGGAGTGGTCGACGGAATCGCAGAAGCCATCGGCTGGAAACCCTGAAAGCCGGATTCCAAAGGATTAGATTGACTCAAAATATTGTGAAAACCCAAACCGTCAATCAACACGACTATGACGCGATCGGCTGGTGCATATGGCCAACTTGCATGCGAGCCAATCCCAAAATTCCCCCCGACAGCAGGCAATAGATCGGACAGATTATTAATCACTTGTTGCACTCGTTCGTGCGAAATCTAGAGCAGCCACGAACGCGAGAGCGTGCTCAATCCAGTACTCCCCATCGGCAGCTATTGAGTATTTAGCAGAGTAGTCCCCTTGCCGAATCTGTCCTGTGTACCCGTGTTCATTTTGGCACTCTGGATCATCGCAACTAGCTGGACCAAAATCCATAGTTTGAGTTGATGTCCAATTCAAACTGACAATCACTTCATTGAGGGCTGGTGAACTATTCGGTTTATCGAGATCAACTTTGTAGTACTTCTGTGCCTGACAGGTCCCGACTTTCGAAAGTGGCACCGACTCGGTGTTGATGCGCAGATTTGCTGGGTTATCCGGCACCATACCGGCGGGCAATTCCTCAGTGAAACAAACCAATAAACGACTTGAGGTTACAACGAGTATCAACTGCTGGCGGACCAATCCATCATTTTCAAAACTCGTGGTTGAGTCCAACAAAAAACCATAAACCGTTTCGGATGCAACCAGTTCTAAAACATTCTCCAAAACCAGATTTGAGTAAAAATCATTATCCCGAATCAGTTTGATGAGTTCAGCTCGCATCTTTCACCTTCGCTTCAAACCTTCCATCTTGACTTGCAGTCAAATGCTTGCGCATTCCTAGCAATAGCCAAGCGGCAAACAGACATCCAATGACCAAAGTCAGAATCCAACCATTCACTAGTCCGCGACCGAGGAATGCGCCTGCCACTAACGGCCCGATGGAGTTCGCAACCGTCCATTGAAATGCAGTAATCGCGTTGTAGCGCCCACGTAAATGTTCTGGCGCTAAGTCGTTGGCCATGGCAGGAGCAATCGGTGACCAGAAAGTCTCTCCAATCGCGAAAACCACTTGGCCTAGCCCAATCAGAGCCAGCGCAAACGCCGGTGAGAAGTTGCTGCTGAACCCAACCAATGCCCAAGAGACAGCCCACATGAGCCCAACTGACGCTAATACTTTGGAGCGGGAACGGCCTTGGATGAATTTCAAAACGAACGCCTGCGCAATCACAATAGTGGCGGTGTTCAAACCAAAGATAACGCCCAAAGTCTTGGCACTTAGCCCGGCTTCATTCACCACAAATAGTGACAGCCCTGCTTCAACACTTGCATATCCAAACGTCAACATAATCAATGTTGCGATTGCTAACCGAATCAACAATCGATCCTGAAAAACTTCGCGATATCCGGCTGAAGCTTCAGCTTCGGTCGTAACCGGAACTGGCCCTCCTGCTTTTTTCAATGGAAAAACTGCTATGAAAAATCCGATGTAAGCAAGTGAATTCACGAGATAGAGCCGCTCAAAACTTGCGGAATTGCCATCTTCAATCAGTAAAGCGGCAATCAAGCCTCCCATGCCTAAACCTGCGTTAAGAAGCATGAAGTTGATGCCAAACACCCGCTGTCTAGTTTCAGGTGAAGCCAGCCGAGCTATCAAAGCATTTTGTGGCGGCCAAATTGCACTTCCGCCCAGGGAAACTAGGGCACCTGTAATTAAGGCATCCGAAAAAGAATCAACTTGTGACCAACTAGCAACACCGAGCGCCTCAACAGCCAAACCTACGAGGATGACTCGCCGCGGACCATACTTATCAATCAGAGTTCCCACGGGGCCAGCTGCTATTACACCGACGATGGCCATTGCGGTTAGTACTAGCGTTGCATTCGCAATCGGGATATCGCGAATGTCAGTCAGGTAAACCATCAAAAGGCTCAAAGTTAAGCCATTTCCAAGTGCGTTAAATCCCACACCATAAACAACTCTTCGAAGTTCAGGTGTTAAAACATCGCGTAATCGCGGCTCAGTCAATTTTCACTCTCACACTAGTAACCCCGGCATCAGTGTCGCGCTCTATCGCATCACCGAAGACTTCAAAGAGTCTAATCATGGCCCGATTTTGTGGAAGCACTTCTGCCGAGAGATATTTAATTCCTAGCGTAACGGCTATTTCACGTAGCACTTGAAACATCCCAGAGCCGAGACCTAGCCGCTGAAAATCGTCCTGAATCACAAACGCTACTTCGGCTTCATCCTCGGAAACCCGATCAAACCTAGCAACCGCAACAATTTGTTCGTCCAGTTCGGCAATAATGGCTTCTCGATCTTTGTGGTCAAGGTTCGTGAAATATTCCAGTTCTGATTCACTCAAGGTTGGGTGAAAAGCAAAATGTCGAAGATAGATAGTTTTGTCTGAAAGTTTTGCATGAAAGTCAGCTAATCGGTTCTTGTCTGTCGGAGCAATGAAGGCAAGGCGCACTGTGCGACCATCCCGCAATCGCAGCTGCACTCCATCCAAACTGACCACCCCCCAACGGTAGTCCAGCGCTAGGAGTAATTTGAGCGTATGGCCAACTCATTAGTTTTGAAACTTAGCGATGAAGTTAGTAACGCGCTGGAGAGCAATCTTCCGATTGTTGCACTCGAATCAACCATCATTAGTCACGGTTTACCGCGACCACGAAATCTTGAGATGGCGATTGAGTTTGAACAAGCGGTAAGAGCTGCTGGCGCTATTCCTGCAACCATCGCAATGATTGATGGAGTTGCTCGGGTTGGAATGAGTTCAGCTGAGATTGAGCGAATCGCTACTGACGATTCGGTTGTGAAAGTTTCGAATCGAGATTTAGGAATGCTTGCTGCTACAAAAGGAAATGGTGCTTGCACAGTCGCCTCTACTGCACACATTGCTGCACTTGCAGGAATTGAAGTTTTTGCAACTGGTGGCCTAGGCGGCGTGCATCGCGGTGCCCGCGACACTTGGGATGAATCCGCAGACTTACCTGCAATTGCTGCCACTCCAGTTACGGTCGTTTGCGCGGGTGTGAAGTCGATCCTGGACGTACCAGCCACGCTTGAGCGACTCGAGACCTACAGCATCCCTGTGGTTGCGGTTGGAACTAAAGACTTCCCCGGTTTTTATCTAAGCAAATCCGGATACAAAATTGACTGGCAGGTGAATAGCCCTGCGGAGGTTGCCCAGATAATGCGAGCTCGCCAAGAACTAAAGCTCAGCGGTGGCATGATTGTGGCAAATCCTGTTGCTGCAGAAGAACAGCTTGACCCCGACTTGCATGACAAACTACTCGAAGAGGGTTTGCGCGCGGCGAACGCCAAGGGCATCCGCGGAAAAGATGTAACACCGTTCTTGTTAGATTTTTTCCATCGCGAATCGAATGGTGAAAGCTTGGAAGTGAACGTAAAAGTCGTTTTAAGTAATGCACGATTTGCGGCTGGCATCGCTAGTTCTTTAAAAAATGGCTAAGGTTTTAATGGTCGGCGACATCATGGTCGACGTGGTTGTAGCGCTCGAAGACGACATCCAACGTGGCAGCGATACGCCTTCAAAAATAACTCAAACTATCGGTGGCACTGGAATTAATGTTGCAACCTGGGCAAAGCACACGGGTGGCGAACCATTCATCATCGGCTGTATCGGTAATGACATTGGTGGTAGTTACATTGAAAGTCATTTGAATAACTGGGGAATTGAATTTGCGATTCAAAAATTAGAACAGGCAACCACGGGAATGGTTGTGGCTTTGGCTCATTTGGATGGTGAGCGAAGTATGTTCCCAGACTCCAGAGCAAATTCTGAACTTAGTGAATTCCAGTTCGACAGCATCGACTGGAAACAATTTAGCCACTTCTACATTTCTGGCTACACATTATTCAATCTGAGGACCAGAGAGTTAGCCAAAAAATTGATGGCAACCGCGAGGGCAAATGGTGTGGCCGTGGTTCTGGATCCAGCATCAGCTGCCCCACTTTCTTCCTTACACCCAGAGGAACTTGCTTCTTGGCTAATAAATACCGATTACCTAGTTCCAAATGAAATGGAACTCCGCACAATTATTGAGAAACTCGAAACTGATTTGTCCGGACTGATTTCGCACACTCCGAATCTGATCATCAAGCTTGGATCTGCTGGAGCAATTTGGTTCGCTGCTGGAGTTAATCAAGAGTTTCAGGCACCTATTGTTGAAGTTGTTGATTCTGTCGGTGCAGGTGATGCGTTTGCTGGTGCCTTGCTTGCTGAACTCAGTGCCGGCAAGTCTGTTCCAGTGGCAATCGAGCAAGCGATCAAGGCTGGCGCAAGTTCGGTTGGGATGCGCGGGGCACAACCAATCAAGGCTTGACTTCAAGTACTCTCTGCCCGAATTGAAGGAGAGAACTTATGGCTCGCCGAACTGAGCAAACTGAACCGCCAGTAGAGCGCATCATTGATGTTGATGTATCTGACGAAATGCAGTCCTCATTTCTGGAATATGCCTATTCGGTTATCTACTCTCGCGCTTTGCCCGATGCTCGGGATGGTTTAAAGCCGGTTCAAAGACGAATTCTCTACACGATGTACGAGATGGGCCTTCGACCTGAAAAGGGTCATGTCAAATCTGCCCGTGTTGTTGGTGAAGTGATGGGCAAGCTGCACCCGCACGGTGACAGTGCAATCTATGACGCCATGGTTCGCATGGCACAAAGTTGGTCTTTCCGACTGCCACTGGTCGACGGCCATGGAAACTTTGGCTCGCTCGACGATGGGCCAGCTGCTTACCGGTACACCGAGGCACGACTAGCCGCATCCGCCATGGCGATGACAGAGTCGTTAGACGAAGATGTTGTAGATCTGGTTCCCAACTATGACGGTCGCGAACTCGAGCCAGATGTCCTACCTGCCGCAATTCCTGCTCTTTTAGTTAATGGTGCATCTGGTATCGCTGTTGGTATGGCCACCAACATGCCTTCCCACAATCTCAACGAAGTCGTCGCAGCGGCACGAGCGCTATTGAAGAATCCCAAGGCTACTGTCGCTGATTTGATGCGCCACCTGCCTGGTCCAGACTTTCCAAGTGGTGGCATCATCGTTGGCCTAGATGGCGTTCGTGACGCCTACGTCGAAGGGCGGGGCAGTTTTAAAGTTCGGGCCGCCGTGCAGATTGAGAATGTCACAGCTCGGCGACAGGCCATTGTGGTTACTGAACTGCCCTATAACGTGGGGCCAGAGAAAGTAATTGAAAAAATCAAGGACGGGGTTAACTCAAAAAAGCTGCAAGGTATTTCCGATGTTGCAGATTTGTCTGATGGTGAGCGTGGCCTTCAACTACTGATTGAACTCAAATCTGGCTTTAATCCACAGGCGGTTTTAGCGAGTTTGTATAAACACACTCCGCTCGAAGAACAGTTCTCAATCAATGCGGTAGCACTAGTCAACGGCTCGCCGAAGACCCTTGGCCTCATAGAACTATTACGAGTATTTCTCGATCACCGAATCGAAGTTGTGCGTAGGCGCAGTAAACATCGCTTGCACAAAGCACAGGATCGGCTGCACTTGGTCGCTGGTCTGATTGTCGCAATCCTGAACATCGATGAAGTCATTCAAGTAATTCGCAGCAGCGACGACACTGCCGCAGCCCGCGAGAAATTGATGTCAGTATTCGAGTTATCCGAGATTCAAACTAACTACATTCTTGAGATGCCCCTGCGACGCCTCACTAAGTACTCCAAGCTTGAGCTCGAAACAGAGAAAGCTGAACTTGAAAGCAAAATTGCCGAGCTAGAAAAACTTCTCGCAAGCGATGCAGCTATCAACGCGCTAGTCAGTGACGAACTCGCAGCGGTAGCTAAAACTCACGGCACGCCACGACGGACGGTTTTACAGGAGAGCGATAACGCGGTTGTTGAAACGAGCAATATCGAAATTACCGACGACCCGACCTTGGTCATGCTCTCTGCCAATGGCCTACTCGCCCGCTTCCCTCTTGAGGCAAAAGCCAACACTGGTTCGCGAACGAAACACGATTTGGTTATTTCCCAAGTAAAAACAACCGCTCGTGCCGAGGTGGGGCTCTTGACTTCGTTGGGTCGAGTGCATCGGATAAGCGTTGTTGAGATTCCTGCTCTTGCCCCAAACAGCACCGGACTAAACATGAAAGGTGGCGGCGCGCTGAAGGAATTCGTTCTGCTTGAGAAAGGTGAAGTTGCAGTTCAACTTCTTCCGATTGATACCGAAAGCGTAATTGCCGTCGGCACAGCTAGTGGTGTTGTGAAACGGGTTGCTCCTGCAGAACTTCCGAAGAACGGCGTTTTTGAAGTCATCCGACT
>JBEAZM010000188.1:0-13323 GCA_041170125.1 Actinomycetota bacterium | reverse complement strand
GTATGTTGCTTGCGACCCAGCCGCACTGGGCCGGGACACTGCAATTTTGCGTGAGAAGGGGTACGAATTGCAGGAAATCCGCGCATTTGATGCTTTCCCGATGACTGGACACTTCGAAACTTTCGCCAAATTTGTCCCCGCTAAGATTGCTCAATAGAGTCTAAAAAGTTGGAGTATTGATGACGCACCCAAATTCGTTTGCCGCAAAAAAGACCCTAGCTGTAGGGGATAAATCCTTCGATTACTACGACATCTCGACTGTAGCCGGATACTCAACCCTGCCTTACACCCACAAGGTTTTGCTCGAAAATCTGCTTCGCTGTGAGGATGGCAAAAACATTACAGCCGAACAAATTCGGGCGCTTGGTGCTTGGGACGCCTCGGCGCAACCAAGTGAAGAAATTCAGTTCACCCCGGCACGCGTCATCATGCAAGACTTCACGGGTGTTCCCTGTGTCGTCGATCTTGCGACTATGCGTGAGGCTGTCAAAGAGCTAGGCGGCGACCCCCAACGAATCAATCCATTGGCACCAGCCGAACTCGTGATTGATCATTCCGTGATTGCTGACAATTTTGGTCGTAGCGACGCATTTGATTTGAACACCGCAATTGAATATCAGCGTAATCACGAGCGTTATGTCTTCTTGCGTTGGGGACAAACTGCATTTAGCGAATTCAAAGTCGTACCACCAGGCACTGGCATTGTGCACCAAGTAAATATTGAGCATCTTGCCCGGACCATCATGGTTCGCGACGGCGTCGCCTACCCGGACACAGTTGTTGGAACCGACTCACACACCACGATGGTGAATGGTCTCGGAGTGCTCGGCTGGGGCGTCGGCGGCATTGAGGCAGAAGCTGCAATGCTCGGTCAGCCAGTTTCAATGCTGATCCCGCGTGTGGTTGGTTTCAAACTTACTGGCACCCTTCCAACTGGCGCGACAGCGACCGACTTAGTTCTTACTATCACCGAAATGCTTCGCAAACACGGTGTGGTTGGTAAGTTTGTTGAGTTCTATGGCGAAGGTGTGGCTTCGGTGCCACTTGCAAACCGTGCGACCATCGGCAACATGAGTCCTGAGTATGGCTCAACCGCTGCCATCTTCCCGATTGATGAGGAAACACTTCGTTATCTCGAACTAACGGGTCGTCCAGCGGAGCAAATTGCGCTGGTCAAAGCGTACGCTCAGGTTCAAGGTTTGTGGCATGACGCTAGCTCGGCTGATTACGTGGAACCGGTTTATTCCGAATACTTGGAATTAAATCTTGACACGATTGTGCCTTCGATTGCTGGTCCAAAGCGTCCGCAGGATCGGGTTGAACTCTCAAAAGCAAAATCAGCTTTTGCCGAAATTCTGCCTAGTTACACAGGGGAGAACACCGGCAAGTCGACTGAAGTTCACTACGCTGATCAAACCTTCAACTTGACTAATGGCGACGTCGTCATTGCATCCATCACTTCTTGCACGAACACCTCGAACCCGTTCGTCATGTTGGGTGCTGGTTTGCTCGCTAAAAAAGCAGCGGAGAAGGGGCTGAAATCCAAGCCTTGGGTTAAGACGACTCTGGCGCCAGGCTCACAGGTTGTCACGGACTACTACAACAAATCCGGTCTTACTCAGTACCTTGAAGCCCTGGGCTTCCATTTAGTTGGGTACGGATGTGTAACGTGCATCGGTAACAGTGGTCCATTGCCAGAAGAAATCTCGAAGGCAGTTAATGCCGAAGATTTGACGGTGGTTTCAGTTCTATCAGGGAATCGAAACTTTGAAGGCCGCATCAACCCAGATGTGAAAATGAACTACTTGGCATCGCCGCCGCTCGTGATTGCGTACGCTCTCGCTGGCACGATGAATTTCGATTTTGAAAATGACTCGCTTGGCGATGACAAAGATGGCAATCCAGTATTCCTTCGCGATATTTGGCCAAGCCCTGTAGAAATCCAAACCACGGTTGATAACGCGATTGGTGCTGACATGTTCAGCTCGCGCTACGCACATGTTTTTGAGGGTGACAAGCGTTGGCAAGAATTGCCAGTCCCAACAGGCGACACTTTCGAGTGGGATAGCAATTCCACATATGTTCGCAAGCCACCTTATTTCGAGGGAATGCCGCGAAACCCAGAAGCGGTAGTGGACTTTGCAGGTGCTCGCGTTCTCGCAAAACTTGGTGACTCGGTGACGACTGACCATATTTCGCCAGCTGGCTCCATCAAGCCCGGTACTCCAGCAGCGCAGTATCTTGAATCGAACGGCGTCGCCAAGGCGGACTTCAACAGTTACGGATCACGACGAGGCAACCACGAAGTAATGATTCGTGGCACGTTTGCAAACATTCGACTTCGCAACCAGCTCCTCGACGGGGTTGAGGGTGGTTACACCCGAGACTTCACGCTTGATGGTGCGCCGCAGTCGTTTATTTATGACGCAAGTCAGAACTATCAGGCAGCAGGCACACCACTTGTGATCCTGGCTGGCAAGGAATACGGATCTGGCTCGTCCCGCGACTGGGCTGCTAAAGGCACGGCATTGCTTGGTGTTAAGGCTGTAATTGCCGAGTCCTATGAACGAATTCACCGCTCGAATCTGATTGGTATGGGCGTCTTGCCTTTGCAATTCCCAGCCGGGGAGAGCGCTGCAAGCCTTGGGCTAGACGGTACGGAAGTGTTTGACATTGTCGGCGTCACGGCGTTGAACGCGGGTCAGACTCCAAAGACCGTTCAGGTAACAGCCACTGCAGCGGACGGTAGCAAGAAAGAGTTTGCGGCAGTAGTTCGGATTGACACACCAGGCGAGGCTGATTACTACCGTCACGGCGGCATTCTGCAGTACGTCTTGCGTTCACTTCTTTAAACAAAATCCATGATCAAAGCCGGGTTCGCCCGGCTTTTTTCATGCACAAATGTGCAGATGGGCATAAGATGGGATAGAGACGTGAAGAGGTTATTGTGCATTTGCCGAGCATTTCGAGCCCAAAAGATTTGGCCAATCTAGGTGATGCTGAACTAGAGCAGCTTGCAGACGAAATCCGACAAGAGTTGGTCAAAGCAGTTTCCAAAACTGGTGGGCATTTGGGCTCCAATCTGGGCGCTGTTGAACTCACAATCGCGCTACATAAGGTTTTTAATTCCCCGACTGACAATTTAATTTTCGATACCGGGCATCAAACTTACGTTCACAAAATGCTGACGGGTCGAGCTTCTGAGTTCGTTCGCTTGCGACAGCCGGACGGGCTGAGTGGATATCCAAGTCGTAGTGAAAGTCCGCATGACGTGGTTGAGAATTCACATGCCTCAACCGCTCTCTCATGGGCTGATGGCATAGCTACCGCCAAGCAATTGCTGGGGGATTCATCAAAAGTTGTGGCAGTTGTGGGTGATGGCTCATTAACTGGTGGCATGGCTTGGGAAGCAATCAACAACATAGCAAACCAGAGCGATCGCAATCTCGTGATTGTGGTCAATGACAATGGTCGTTCGTACTCGCCGACAATCGGTGGACTTGCCCGTCACCTCGCTGCATTGCGAACTAACCCGAAATATGAAGGAGTTCTGGACTGGGGTAAGCGCACGCTCTTGAAGCGTCACCAAACTCGACCGCTTTACCAAGTGCTGCGAGGTTTTAAAACTGGATTCCAGGTCGTAACCCAGCCCCGCGGGATGTTTCAAGATCTTGGCATCAAGTACATCGGGCCAGTTGATGGTCACAACTTAAAAGATCTAATTGGCCATCTTGAGCTGGCTAAGAAATTTAATGGGCCCGTTTTAGTTCATGTGCTAACTGAAAAAGGAAAGGGCTATCTTCCAGCAGAGAAGGATGAGGCTGAAAAATTTCATGGCATTGGCAAGTTTGATGAAGCCACAGGCCAGGTTGCAGTCTCCTTAAACCGATCGTGGACTGCGGCTTTTTCTGAAGCACTTGAAACTCTCATGCAGCGAGACGAAAAGGTTGTGGGGATAACTGCTGCGATGCTTGGCCCTACTGGATTAGCGAGAGTTGCAGATAGGTTTCCTGATCGAGTTTTTGACGTCGGAATTGCTGAACAGCACGCAATAACCGCTGCAGCTGGGATGGCGTTTGGTGGCTTGAAACCTGTCGTCGCGGTTTATGCCTCATTCCTGAATCGAGCATTTGATCAAGTACTACTTGATGCTGCATTGCATGATGAGAACGTAACGATTGTTTTAGATCGAGCAGGTATTACGGGTGATGATGGGCCTAGCCACAACGGCATCTGGGATATTTCACTACTTGGTTGTGTTCCAAATCTGACAGTTTTTGCGCCTTGGAATGAATCCGGCTTAACGAGTTCTTTAAGTGCTTCGACGGCTGAAGGTTCCGGCGTGCATGTGATTCGATTTCCAAAAGGCGAAGTTGATGAGACCTGCAAAGATTTTGAAGCAGAATTATTAGTCGGTGAACTTGATGCGCCCGATGTTGTGTTGGTGCCGGTTGGCGTGATGTTGAGTGCGGCAATAGCCGCATATCAAGATTTGAATGCTATGGGTATTAAGTGCCAGGTTCGAGCTGCCACTCAAATTCAGCCGGTCCCAAGTAGCCTCCTCGCTGACATTCCGGCAGATTGTTTAGTGGTCACAATTGAGGACGGAATCTTGCAAGGTGGGTTTGGAAGTCGATTTCGGGATTTGCTCCCGATATCTCAACCGGTTGTAACCATAGGTGTTACGTCGGGATTTCCAGAAGCGAAGCCTCGCAAATCCTTGCTGGAAGAAATTGGCATGACAAGCACTGGAATCGTGGCGAAAGTGATAGAAGTATTAGAAAAGTAGCTAACGCACGCTGCTATTGATCTTGCTCCGTTAATTCTGAAACCGTAAGTTGCGCGATCGCTTCCTTGATGGCTGGCGCGGTTAGCTCGATTTGCCAACTGCGAACGTTGTATTGTCTAAAGAATTCAGCCATCGACTCTTCAGCCAGCAGCGAATCGCCAGGCCTTGCACATATTTGTCGAACAGGTTCCGGTGAGATTAAAACTTCAGCAGCGATTGTGAGTGAAGTTGCAAGTTCATTCAGAGCCGGTCTAATTAATGCCCAACGTTTTGCCGCAGCAGGCATTTTTTCGGCCCACGCCTTTGGCGGTGGGATTGCACCGGGATTTTTAGTTCGCTGCGGTAATTCATTCTCTGGCAACTGCATGACCCGATTTCGCACATTCCAAATCAGGTCAGCGTGGGCTTTATGGCTACGGTTGCGCAGAGTTTCTAACCGGAAAACATCTCGGGCAGATTTTAAATCTTTAGTCGCTACATCAATCATGGCGGCATCAGAGAATATGCGGCCAGGTGCTTTATCCCGTGATTGCGCTAAACGGTCACGTTCCTGCCAAAGCGCTTGGACAATTCCAAGTTGTCGTGAAGTTTTCAGTTGATGCAGCCCACTGGTTCGACGCCAAGGCTCACCATTAGCCAAAGGTTTTTGCCATTCTGCCAAGTAAGCAAATTCTTCTTCGGCCCACGTCATTCTGGACTTTTCATTGAGTTCGGCGATCTGAGCTTCGCGCAGTTCTACAAGCAATTCAACGTCAAGCGCGGCGTAATTCAGCCATTCAGTCGGGAGTGGTCGGGTAGACCAATCGGCGGCCGAGTGTTCCTTTTCTAGTCGCAGTTCAAATTCAGCTTCAATTAGTGCTGCTAAACCTACCCGCTCTTTTCCGAGCAATTTGGCTGCAACTTCTGTGTCAAACAAAGAAGCCGGCTTCAGACCTAAATCTCCGAGGCACGGCAAGTCTTGAGTCGCAGAGTGCAAAATCCAAGTTGTGGAGTTGATTGCGCTTGCGAGCTCTGAAAAATCTTCGATATCAATTGGATCAATCAAATGTGTGCCCGAGCCGCGGCGGCGTAATTGAATTAAATAGGCCCGAGAGCTGTAACGGAAACCTGAAGCACGCTCCGCATCAATCGCGATTGGACCTGAACCGGACAGCAGACTTGTGACTACCCGAGAAAGCGCTGCAGCATCGGCTGAAATGGTAGGCAGCGGCTCGCGAGGAGTAGCAAGAATTGGTATTTCGACTTCTGTCACTTTGAATCTTTCAATCGAATCGCCGTAACTCCTGCGGGTAGTGGAGCGAGTCCAGCGGCACTAGCTAACAAATCGCACCATGCATACAAACACTCTTCCAGCTGGTCCACGCTGGCAACCGTAAATGAGTACCGAATTTCTACCGAACCTTCAGGTGCGCGCGCTGATAAATCTCCAAAGCTCTGCGAGCCAGCCCGGGAAACGGTGCCGCTCAGTGATACCGGAGCGAGGTTGCGTTCGCTAAAAGAATCTTGCACCCAAGACCAACCAACCTCTAGGAGCATGGGATCAGTCACTAACTCAGTTTCAAGATCGGCGCGAGCAAAAGCGACTAAGCGCAGGTTTCCATCCCAAGCCTCTTGCCATTCGGGTTCATAAAGAATTACAAGTCGGCCGCTACCAATTTCGTCGCCGTTTGAGTCAATGTCGGCGAGCAGCGTCAGCGCATGGGTCGCAAGTCTGGCAGGGGCTGGGGCGGGTTCTAGTGAAATTTCAGTTCTAATCTGGCCACTGTTGGTAACTCCCGTGACTAAGGATTCGATGGAATGCCACTGACTATCGGCTGACTTTGAACTCACTGCACGAGCCTAAATCGCACGTTGAATTCTGCTTAGTTGGCTCGCCGTAGACTTCTCTGATGTCCTTGTTTCTGGCTCTGTTGAGCAGCATCATGTGGGGCGTTGCCGATTTTGTTGGCGGCATCCTCACTAAAAAACATCAGGTCACAACCGTAGTGTGGATCTCCCAGGTTTTCGGTCTGACCGCAATCTCACTTTTTGGCTTGACGCAGGGCTTCACCTTCACACCTGAAGTTCTGATGTGGGGTAGTGCTGCAAGTCTGACAGGCTATTTAGGGCTAATGGCTTTTTATAAGGCTCTAGCTATTGGGCAAATGGGAATCGTTTCCCCAATAGCAGCACTTGGTGTGCTTGTTCCACTATCAGTTGGTTTACTTGGTGGAGAGACTCTTTCTGGGTTACAAATCATCGGCATTGTTTTTGCAATCTCCGGAATCGTGCTGGCTAGTGGTCCGGAACTGAATGGCAAAGCAAATCCCAAACCAGTTTGGCTGGCATTGTTGGCAGCTTTGGGATTTGGTCTGTGCTTAGCTGCGATAGCGCGGGGGAGTGAAACTGATGCCATCACAACCATGACCGTGATGCGCATGCAAACAGTTACTTTGGGTTTGTTCGTTTGGATGAAAGCCAGACCAAAAATCACGTTTACATCAAAAGAGTGGCTGGCGCTGGTCTTTATTGGAATCTTCGATATTGGGGCGAATCTCGCATTTGGATTCGCAACCACTGGTGATCTGTTGGCGTTAGTTTCAGTGTTGGGATCGGTCTACCCGGTATTTACAGTGTTATTAGCCTGGTGGATTCTGCGTGAGCGACTGATGAGCATCCAGTATGTCGGTGTTCTACTTGCACTCCTTGGCGTTGGTGGAATTGCTGGTGGTTAATGCCGGCGTTCAATAGCGCCAGCGTTGATGCAATACCTAGCATCTGTTGGAAAGCCGAATCCTTCGCCATAAAAAACATGTCCAAGGTGCGAATCGCAAGCCGCACAGACGACTTCAGTTCGACGCATTCCGTGGCTATTGTCCTCGATTAGTTTGGTTGATCCGGCCACAGCTTCATCCCAGAACGCGGGCCAGCCACAATGCGCATTAAATTGTTTTTGCGCCTCAAACAATCGATTCCCACAGGCTGCACAGACGTAGAAACCTGGCGCCGGTTCCTTCTCGTAAGGCACGGAAAACGCGGGTTCGGTGTACGCCTTTCGGAGAATCATGTAGTTGTGTTTAGGTAGCAGATCTTCCCAGGTGGGCAATTTTCCAATTAGTTCAAATTCAAACCCGCCACTGTGATTGCGCCATATCGTGGTGTTGCCCGCCAACCAAGCATCTATCTCCGAAGTTTCGTCACTTAGAAGTCCCGGAAAAGTTGAAGTGGTCAGTGCGAATTGATTAACAGCACCTTCCCGTACTATGCCCTCAAGCAGGCTTGGTCCACCCTCGGTAACTATCCGTATCAAACCTAGTTCATTGATTTTTGCGATGGCGTCTAGCCAAGTATCCTGAAACAAAATGACTGTCGATTCCGAGAGCTGTTTGATTTCCGGATTCGACGTCAAGATGTAAGCTGCAATGTCGAGTAGCTTTTTTGCGTTTGCCAGATTGTTGGTGGCGGCAATCAATTTTGCAGGGTTCCTGAATCCAGCTTCAAAACGCAAATCTGCGTATACAGAACGATGCTTTATTGGTTTGTAATTCTCGAGGATTGCGGTTTTGGCTGAAACGAGAACAGCGTCAGCTACCGCTCGATTTGCGACTAACCATTCAAGATCAGCGGGCCCAGAAAGGCCGCGGGAAGAGCCAGCAGCATCAATCCAGGCCTTATTGCTTGCGCGAACCATTACTGCACGCAAGCCTCGCGCTGGAAACTTTAAGACTTCGAACAGTTCGGATTCGTCTGGCAACATGACCAAAGTTTCTCAGAATGAACTAAGTTCCGCTCGTGCAAAGCGGTATGGACATTCGGGAAATCAGTTTCGAGGTTTCGGCTGCCGACTTGGTGGCCAATCTGGTTCCGCCGCCACATTTCTTGAATGTTCGATTTTCAAATTACATTCCGGATTCAAATCAGCCAACCCAGTCTGCAGCGTTGGCGGCTTTGAAAGAATTTTCTACCGCGATAAACACTCCCAAAAAATGGTGGCAGCGTTCCGAATCACTCTTACCGGGCAGATATTTGGATGGTGGCTTCGGAGTTGGCAAGACACACCTTTTGGCGTCGCTTTGGCATGAGGTTCAGGGTCAAAATGCTTTTGGCACATTCGTCGAATACACAAATTTAGTCGGGGCGTTGGGCTTCGAGCGATGCGTTGAGGAATTAAGCAATTTCAAACTAGTTTGTATTGATGAGTTTGAGTTGGATGATCCCGGAGACACCGTTTTGATGTCAACCTTGCTGATGCGGTTAGTTCAGAACGGAGTGAAACTTGCGGCCACCAGTAACACTTTGCCGGAACGTTTAGGGGAGGAGCGATTCGCCGCCGAGGATTTTGCTCGAGAAATTCAAGGTCTGTCTGCACATTTTGAAACCTTGCGTATCAACGGCGACGATTACCGCCATCGGGATTTGAGTTCAGCGCCTGAACCATTGAGTGAAGAGGATTTATCCGGATGGGTATCGCGTACGGCGCTGCAGCATCGGGTCATTCACAATTCGATTGCGCAAATTTCGGAGTTCCTCAAAACTTTACATCCTTCAAAATTCCACAAGTTGGTTGAACAATTTGATTTGATTGCGATATCTGATGTTGAACAACTAGACGACCAAGCAACCGCACTTCGCTGGGTAGTTTTTATAGATCGTCTATACGACTTGGACATTCCTGTCAGATATTCAGGCGAATCTATCGACAGGTTATTCTCTGAGAATCTTCTCAAGAGTGGATATCGAAAGAAATATAGACGAGCGCTGTCTCGCATCGTTTCGCTTGCAACATCAAGTGACAGCTGAAGCCGAACTAATGGTGGTCGATACAGGACTCGAACCTGTGACCTCTTCCATGTCAAGGAAGCGCGCTAACCAACTGCGCCAATCGACCGATTGTGAGAGGTGGAGACGGGATTTGAACCCGTGTACAGGGATTTGCAGTCCCTTGCCTCGCCTCTCGGCCACTCCACCGCGAGGCCAGAGCCTGCGCCGAGCGGATGACGGGACTCGAACCCGCGACATTCACCTTGGCAAGGTGATGCGCTACCAACTGCGCTACATCCGCACGTATTTCAGTTTCCTGAAGTACGGTGGCGGACACTAGCGTAAAGATGTCCGACTTCTCAAACGGGGGTGGATTTATTTCAAACTTTTCGAGCGCAGGGTTTGCTCTGCGGAATTACAGTTGACTTATGACAACGAACCTAGCGGCCTATGGGAACACCTTCGCTACTGAGCTGCTTGAGATTACGGATGATTTATCTGTCTTAGATGATTCCGGGAAGTGGTTTGTAGCTGGCTGGTTTGCGGGTCCGGTGCTGGCTTTCAAGTTTGCAAATTGGTCAGATGAGGCACCGATGGCAGGCTCATGGGTCGGTCCATCTGATTGGTATTCGGACATGGATGCTCCGCAATATGTGTCCGCAGTTGAGGCGGCTCGGGAAGAAATTGCTCAAGGCAATGTCTACGAGGTAAATATTTGCAGGAGAATTCGTGCCACGTGGCCTGACAGCCCGAATTCCGATTCATTCTCACTTTATCTAAAGATTCTTCAAGAGCATCCGGCTGAACATGCTGCTTACCTTCGCCTTTCGGATGTTCGGCTTGAATCATTTGGATTGCCGGCGAATATTGAGATCATTAGTGCTTCGCCAGAATTGTTCTTACGGCGTATGGGCAGCCGAATTGAATCCGCACCGATTAAAGGCACAGCCCCAACGGATGGTGATTTCCTAGATAAAGATGTCAGCGAAAACATCATGATTGTTGATTTGGTTCGTAACGATTTAAGTGCTGTCTCGAAAGTTGCATCAGTGCATGTGCCAAAGTTTCTACAACGGCACGAAATACCAGGCATATCTCATCTGGTCACGACAGTCGCTGCAGAACTGAAACCAGAAGCAGGTTGGCAGGAAATTTTTGAAGCTACTTTTCCGCCAGGTTCAGTGACAGGAGCACCGAAAAGTTCGGCTTTGAGAATTATCGATCAATTGGAATCACCCCGAAACATTTATTGCGGCACCATGGGTTATGTGGATGTAGAGAACCAACAAGCAGAACTATCAGTCACGATTCGAACCTTTTGGCGGGAAGACGACGACATTGTTTTCGGTACTGGAGCAGGCATCACCTGGGGAAGTGATGCCTTGCAGGAATGGCAGGAAACAGAACTGAAAGCCGCAAAACTGATTGGGATTGCAAGTTCGAAAGTGTCAGCACATGTTTAATGTGATTAAGACAAAAGACGGCGCCAACTCATTGAGTACAAGAGACCACGGTTTCACAGTCGGCGATGGAGTTTTCGAGACCATTCAAACTTCCGCCAAGGGTTTTCTCAGTTTGAGTCGGCATTTGAGCCGGCTTGAGCGTTCGGCTGCAATCGTGAAAATGAGTCGGCCCGAAATTGAGTTAATCATTAGCTTGCTTGAGGAGTTGCGTCAGGATGCTAGGTTTGTCGGGCACGAGTTCGGCCGGCTGAGAATCACCTGGACTACCGGCGAAAGTGAGCTTGGCAGCCTGCGGTCTGGTAATTGGACTGTTGCGATTGATTGGCAAGAAATGAAACCCCAACCTGCCACAGCACGAATCAAAATCAGTGAGTACCAAAAGTTTTCCAAGTCATCGGTTAGTGGAGCTAAAACGACGTCGTACATGGAAAACGTGATTGCTCTTAATGAAGTTAAAGCTCTCGGATTTGATGAGGCGATTTTATTGAATGAATCTGGATTTATAGCCGAAGGCACAAGCTCGAATATTTTCATAGTTAAAGACGCACAAGTTTTTACGCCGAATCTTGCCTCCGGAGCGCTTGCCGGGATTTCCCGTGAGTTGCTGCTTGAGAATTCTCCTGAAATTCAAGAAGTGGAGTTGCGAGCTGAAGACTTAATGGACGCTGATGCAGTTTTCCTAACCTCAACCACGCGCGATGTCCAGCCAGTAATCCAAATTGGTGATTTGGCTCTTGCGGCGGATCACCCCAACGTTATGGAACTTGCGCAGCGTTATAGGTTCGCAAAATTAAAGGAGTGGCAATGAGCGATCGCGAGAAGAAGCCGGATGATTCAGAAAATGAAATCATTGAGCGAATTGAAGAAGTTGCCGAAGAATTCGTTGAAGACGTCGAAACTGCTATTGAGTCGGTATTGCCGCCACACCTGAGGTTGCGGCTTTGGATGCTGCGACGACCAGTCACTCACGCGATCTGGCGGGCCTCGGTTTTGATAATTGGGATCGTGTTGGTCATCGCCGGCATTTTCATGCTGGTGTTGCCGGGGCCAGGTTGGGTAACCATATTCCTCGGTCTCGCTGTTCTTTCAAGTGAATTTGCCTGGGCGCATAGGTTTTATGGTCCGTTGCAGCGTGCTTTCGAATGGGCCAAGCAGAAGGCCCAAGAACGGGCAAATCGCAAACGCAATAAGTAATTCTGCAAGCGCAGATGAGCCTACAGGTATTCTGCGCACCCTTAGCAGGAAAGAGTTTCGATGTCTGAAATTTCAGTTTTGGTCGATGGTGCATCCACTACGGTTGAATTGGGTTCAACCGCATTTGATGTGGTGGGAAAATCAGACCGCAGTGTTGTGGTTGCGCGAATCAACGGTGAGATTAAAGATCTCGGAACGTTGCTGAACCCTGGTGACGAAGTTGAGGCTGTCCAGATTGACTCAGCTGACGGGTTAGCTGTGCTTCGCCACTCAACCGCACACGTAACTGCCCAAGCAGTGCAGGCGTTATTTCCAGGGGCAAAACTAGGAATTGGACCATTCATTAAAGATGGTTACTACTACGACTTTCAAACCCAGGCACCGTTTACCCCAGAAGACTTGTTGACCATTGAAAAGAAGATGGTTGAGATAATCAAGAGTGGTCAAAAATTTGTTCGACGTGTAACTAATGAGGCTGCTGCCTTGGACGAACTTAAGCATGAACCTTTCAAAGTTGAGCTCATTGGCATAAAAGGCGGTGCTGATGCAGATGTTATGGAAGTTGGCGGCGCTGAACTCACGATTTACGACAACGTAAACATAAAGTCTGAAGAAGTTATTTGGGGCGATTTATGTCGAGGTCCGCACGTGCCCGACACACGGTACATTCCGACAAACGCCTTCAAACTCATGCGAACCGCTGCCGCGTATTGGAGGGGAAATGAAAAGAATCCTCAACTGCAAAGAATCTATGGGACTGCCTGGCCTTCCAAAGATGACCTAAAGGCGCATCTTGATCGGTTAGCGGAGGCTGAACGGCGTGACCATCGGAAACTTGGAACGGAGTTAGACCTATTCAGTTTCCCAGACGAAATCGGCTCGGGTTTGGCTGTCTTCCATCCTAAAGGTGGAATTGTTCGTCAGGCCATGGAGGACTACTCGCGGCGTCGGCATGAAGCCGCTGATTACGAGTTCGTATACACGCCTCACATCACGAAAGCAAATCTTTTTGAGACGTCTGGACATCTAGATTTTTACAGAGATGGCATGTTCCCGGCGATGCGCCTGGATGAGGAGCTGGACGCTGAGGGCAATGTTCGCAAGCCCGGTCAGGACTACTACCTGAAACCAATGAAC
>JBEAZM010000187.1:0-2590 GCA_041170125.1 Actinomycetota bacterium | reverse complement strand
GGGCAATCAACCACGGTGATTTCAGCACCGAGACCTTCAAGCAATTCGACTGCTTCTTGGAAACGCTGTTCAACGCCAGCTTGGTAGCCCTCACCGCTGAGTTGTTTGATGAGGCCGATCTTCAAGCCCTTTACGTCGCCACGTTTTGCTGCTTCAACAACGTTCGGCACTGGCTGGTTGATTGAGGTGGAGTCTCTTGGATCGTGGCCAGCAATGGCTTCGTGCAGAAGAGCAGTATCGAGGACAGTACGAGCACATGGTCCAACTTGATCCAGGGACGATGCCAGCGCCACTAAACCAAAACGGCTAACTGCACCGTAAGTTGGCTTCACGCCGACAGTGCCAGTGACAGCTGCCGGTTGGCGAATCGAACCGCCGGTGTCAGTACCAATCGCGAGCGGAGCTTCGTACGCCGCCAGAGCCGCAGCCGAACCGCCGCCAGAACCGCCAGGAATGCGGTCCAAATCCCACGGGTTATGTGTAGGGCCATAGGCAGAGTGTTCAGTTGATGAACCCATTGCAAATTCGTCCATGTTGGTTTTGCCCAAAATCACAATGTCGGCAGCTTGAAGTTTCTCAACCACGGTCGAGTTGTATGCCGGAATCCAGCCTTCAAGAATTTTTGATCCGCAAGTGGTTGGTTGGCCTTTGATTGCCAAGACATCTTTAAGTGCGAGCGGCACGCCTGCTAATGGTCCGAGTTTTTCGCCAGCAGCACGCTTGGCATCGACCTTTTCAGCTTGAGCGATTGCACCGGCTTCATCAACATGCAGGAACGCATGAACTTTGGCGTCAACCGCTGCAATTCGATCTAGATGCGCTTTTGCAACCTCAACGGCTGAAACTTCGCCGCCAGCAATTTTGGATGCGATGCTCGCAGCATCGAGCTTGATTAGTTCACTCATGACTCATCCAAAATTCTTGGGACCCGGAAACGTTCGTCCTCAACCGCAGGTGCCGCGGACAATGCCTCAGCGTTAGACAAAGTTTGGTGGCGAACATCCTCGCGGAAAACATTTGTCATTGGGATTGGATGGCTGGTTGCTGGCACGTCTGGGGTTGCTACTTCACTTACTCGGGCAACTGCTCCCAAAATGACATCGAGCTGGGTCGCGTAATGGTCCAGTTCTTCGTCAGTGAGCGATAGCCGAGCGAGTTTGGCGAGATGCGCCACTTCGGCTCGAGTGATTGCTGTCATAGCGCGGGATTCTAAGCGGGCACAGTTACGCTCGCGTTACCGCGCAATCACTAAAGCAGCCTCAGGGCCTTCGTGCAGAAGCACTTCAAAACCAGCGGCATCCAAGATTGGCCGCTGCAGTTCTTCGGCTTTCGCAGCTTTTGAGCCGGCGTTTTCACCAATAACCACGAAGTCTGTGGTTTTCGAGACGCTCGAGCCGGCCTTACCTCCGCGATCTGTAACTGCCTCTTTAGCGCCATCGCGGGTGTAACCCGGCAACGAGCCAGTAATGACGATCGTGAGCCCTGCCAATGTCTGCGGCAGCGTCTCCCCTTTTGGCACCTCAACGAAATGGACGCCAGCCGCTGCCCACCGATTCACAATTTCGACGTGCCAATCGACTTCGAACCATTGTTTTAGTGCAATCGAAATCTCTGGGCCTACGCCTTCGAGTTCAGAAATCTCTTCCAAGTCAGCTGCTCGGATTGCATCAAGAGATTTGAACTTGGCAGCAAGGGCCTGTGCTGCGACCGGACCGACATGTCGGATCGAAAGAGCATTTAAAAGCCGCCAAAGTTGTGTGGTTTTTGCTTTTTCTAAAGCTTCCAATAATTTCTCAGCATTTTTATGCAGCTCGAATCTTTCGGGTTCATCTTTTTTGGTTTTGGCTTTTTTCACAAACGCTGGCGATTTCATCAGCGCATCTGCTGTTAAATCAAAAAGTTCTGATTCGTTCTGAATAACCCCATCATCAATCAATGCCCGCGCAGTTTTTTCACCCAGTGCTTCAATATCCAAAACTGCTCGCGAGCCAATAAAACTGATGCGCTCAATTATTTGGTCTTTACAAAATCGCGAATTCGGACAACGAATATCCACGTCACCGGCTTTGGCAGCAGCTAATTCAGCGCCGCAAGAAGGACAGTTGGTTGGCATAACGAATGGCGTCTCGAGGCCCGTGCGCAACGCCACGACTGGGCCAAGAATTTCTGGAATCACATCGCCAGCTTTTCGCAGAACTACGGTGTCACCAATCAGAACACCTTTGCGAATAACTTCTTCTTGGTTGTGCAACGTTGCACTAGACACCACACTGCCTGCGACTTTTACCGGCTTCAAATCAGCGTACGGCGTAATGCGTCCGGTTCGCCCAACCCCAACCCGAATGTTCAATAGTTGCGTGTTTACTTCTTCAGGCGGGTATTTGAAGGCGATGGCCCATCGCGGTGCTCGTGCTGTTTCGGCAAGCTGCGCCTGGGCCGCTAAGTCATCGACTTTAATTACGATGCCATCAATATCGTGCTCTAAATCGTGCCGATGCTTTCCGTAATACTCAATAAACGCGACGACTTCTTGCACGGACGCCAGCACTTTAAATTCTTTGCTGGTTGGGAGTCCCCAGTTGGCGAGTAG
>JBEAZM010000186.1:0-2621 GCA_041170125.1 Actinomycetota bacterium | reverse complement strand
CAATAGTTATCTTGGCAGATTTAGTATCTCCAATCAGCCTATTTGGCTAACCTGCGGAATACTTCAGCCATGACCGTTTCGCTTGGGATTCCCGAAAAACCAGTTGTGCTTTCACCGCGGCGTGTGACCCGCAAACTTTTGCTGAACCATCACAGCCATCCGATTGAGGTTGGAGGAGACGCCCCTATCAGCGTACAGTCGATGACCACGACACCGACCACTGATATCAACGCAACCTTGCAGCAGATTGCGGAATTAACCGCAAGCGGTTGTCAGATCGTGCGGGTGGCGGTGCCAAGTCAAGATGATGCTGATGTGCTCCCGATTATTGCGAAAAAATCTGGCATTCCGGTGATTGCCGATATCCACTTTCAACCAAAGTATGTGTTTGCAGCAATCGAAGCAGGTTGTGCAGCTGTCCGTGTGAATCCAGGTAACATCAAACAGTTTGATGACAAAGTCAAAGAGATTGCCCGCGCCGCTAAAGACCACGGAACTCCAATCCGCATCGGTGTCAACGCGGGCTCGTTAGACAAGCGACTTTTACAAAAGTACGGCAAGGCCACTCCCGAAGCGTTGGTCGAGTCAGCTCTGTGGGAAGCCTCACTTTTTGAAGAGCACGACTTCCAAGATATAAAGATTTCCGTCAAGCACAACGACCCAGTGGTGATGGTTCGAGCCTACGAACTTTTGGCCGAACAATGCGATTACCCATTGCACCTGGGCGTGACTGAAGCTGGCCCAGCTTTTCAGGGGACCATTAAGTCTGCTGTTGCGTTTGGTGCTTTGCTCTCTAAAGGTATCGGCGACACGATTCGAGTTTCACTTTCGGCGCCACCAGTGGAGGAAGTCAAGGTCGGAATCCAAATTCTGGAGTCACTTAATTTGCGCCGCCGCTCGCTGGAAATTGTTTCTTGTCCTTCCTGTGGTCGCGCCCAGGTTGATGTCTACACACTTGCCAACCAAGTTACAGAGGGTTTGAAGCACCTGAAAGTGCCGTTGCGAGTGGCCGTGATGGGATGTGTTGTTAATGGTCCAGGTGAGGCACGTGAAGCTGACCTTGGAGTCGCAAGCGGCAACGGCAAAGGTCAAATTTTCGTCAAGGGTGAAGTCATCAAGACTGTGCCTGAAGCTGAGATTGTCGCCACTTTGATTGAAGAAGCCAATCGTCTAGCCGAAACCATGAATGAAGCAGGCGAACCAGCGGTATCTATTGGTAAGTAATGTCTGCAATCGTCCGACTGCGGCCAGCCGATAGAGAAATTGCACTAAATGTGGTGCGACTAAATCCCGCTACAAATGTGTTTCTGAATCACCGCCTACAAAACCACCCGGACGGGCGCATTGTTGACGGTGAAATCTTTGCTGCCACCGATCCCAGTCCTGCTTTGCTGTACATCGGTGGTAACGCTGTTCCCGCAAATCTCGATTCCCAAAATAGAAATTTAGTGCGGAGTTTCGCTGATTTATTGGCTCGGGAAACACCGCCCATTGGTTCAATCGTCGGCGAGGCCACAGCTGTATCAGCAATTTGGAGCGAGCTTGAACCCAACTGGCCCTTACCAGCTCGATTGATTCGAGCGAATCAGCCCTATTTAGTCTCGCACACAAAATTTAATTCCGAGATAAATCGGGTTCGCTTTGGAAACATTGCTGATTTGTCGGAATATTTTGACGCAGCTAGACAAATGTTTTTTGGCGAAGTTGGTCAGATGCCGCCAACAGCTATGTTCCAGGCACGAGTAGCAGAAAATTTGCGTTCGGAAAATGCGATTGGCTGGTTTGCCGAGGATGGCAGAGTGCTTTTCAAACTTGATATTGGCGCAATGGCAGATGGTTGGTTACAAGTGCAAGGTGTTTGGTTACACCCTGAACTTCGCGGCCAGGGACTCTCGACGGGCTTGATGTCTGAAGCATTCAGTTTGATTCAACGTCGGTTTGATGTGAATCTTTGTCTTTACGTCAATGATTTCAATCTGCCCGCATTGAGAGCCTATGCGCGATTAGGTTTCGAGCAAGTTGGAAACTTTCAAACCGTATTCTTCTAAGCCTTTGGCAGATATTTAGGCTGCAGGATTTACAGTTCGCACCTGACCTAAAGGAGTTGCCGTGTTACGGATGTCGAGCTTGTTTCTGCGCACATTGCGAGAAGACCCAGCGGATGCTGAAGTCCCAAGCCACAAACTTCTAGTGCGTGCCGGAATGGTGCGACGGATTGCGCCCGGTGTATTTTCATGGTTGCCACTCGGGTACCTCATCTATCGCAATGTTGAGAACATTGTTCGTGCAGAAATGAATCGCGCAGGTTTCCAGGAAGTTCATTTCCCAGCCTTGCTGCCACGCGAGCCATATGAAGCAACCAACCGTTGGCATGAATACGGTGACAATCTTTTTCGATTGCAAGATCGCCGCAACAACGACATGTTGCTAGGTCCAACTCACGAAGAAATGTTTACGCTCATGGTCAAAGGGGAGTACTCCTCTTACAGAGATTTGCCTTTGCGGATTTACCAAATTCAAACCAAGTATCGGGATGAAGCGCGACCTCGAGCGGGGATTCTGCGGGGTCGCGAGTTTGTGATGAAGGATTCATACTCTTTCGATGTTGACGATGCTGGACT
>JBEAZM010000185.1:0-2560 GCA_041170125.1 Actinomycetota bacterium | reverse complement strand
GACAATTGCGAAGTGAAATCTGCATGCCATTGGGAGCAGTTTTCACGCTTGGGCAATATCCCGCATCTTGGAGACGTTCGAGAACATCGTCAACACTCTCGACATCTCGGGCGATTTCACTGAAAACTTTTTCGGCAAAATCTTTGAGACCTGATTCGCCTAATTCTTGAAAAATGTAATCAACCGCAGTTTCAGCAAACCTATCGCTCGAAGGCACGAACCGGCTGCGTCCGCTATCTGTGAGAGCGAAATACTTCGCGGGACGTCCTTTTCCGTGCTGTGAACTGCTGGCTGGTCCGTAAGGTGCCTCTTCGTGGCTCGAGACTAAGTCAGCGGCTTCGAGCACATCCAAATGTTTACGAACTGCAGCCGGTGTTAGCTTCATTTTGGTGGCAAGTTCAGCAACCGTGGCTGGCCCGTCCTGCAAAAGCAGGTTTGCCACACGAGTGGGAGCTTCGCCAATCAATTTCACAACCTAATTGTTGCGTAAATATCTTAAATCCGCATCTTTTAGAGTTGAGGTGTGGAAATCACTGCTCGCAACTTAGATATTGGCTATGACAGCCCGTTAGCTCAGAATTTAGATTTCCGAGTAGGTCCTGGGATTACGCTCGGTTTAATCGGCGCTAACGGCAGCGGTAAAACCACGCTCTTACGCACGCTTCTAGGTCTGACGCCAGCCCTCAAAGGTGACATTTCATTAAGCCCGAGCCTTTTGCAAATGCAGCGCAACTCCGAGATCGGTGTGGTCTGGCAAGACGCTGGTTTGCCCTTCAACATCTCCCCCAGCAGATGGATTCAACAACTAGCCAAGATTCATAAACAGCCAGTGGATGATACTCTGCTGAAGCTGATTGGAGCTCCAGTGCACAATCGCACGATCCGCTCTTTGTCCGGTGGCGAAAAACAACGCCTGGCAATCTACAGCGCTTTATTCTTTCAACCTAAGTTTTTGGTGCTCGACGAACCGACTGTTGGTCTAGATGAAAGTTCGCGAGAGATCTTTTATGAGTTAATGCAAAAACATCAAAACCGCGGAGGTGCAGCAATCATCACTTCGCATTACGCGGTAGACATCGCGGTAGTGACAAATCAGATTTTGAATCTTAGTGATCAGACTCCCCTAGAAACTGGTGCAATTTTTAATACCTCAAAAGCAATCTCTGCGGAGCTCCTGGAAAGATTCAATATCACTCGCGTCACGAATGGCTATCAAATCAAAAGTGAGAAGCCTTGGGATATAGCTACGGAAATAGCGATTGCAGCGAATGTTGAAATCACTTACTACCGAATGGTGAAAAATGCTTAGTCTCTGGTTATCCCAAATTCGGTTTGAAACTATCTCAGCTTTAAAAAACTCAGAACAGTTACTGGTATCAGTAATTTTCCCATTGGGTGTTCTGTTCTTTGGCGAGGTCACTGGTAACAACTCGCTTTTGCCACTTGCGATAGGTGTCACAGTGCTTGGCAGTAACTTGGCCGGTCCAGCAATCGGCTTGGCTTTTGACCGGCGGTACGGCAGCATAAAAGGTTGGGCGCTAACTCCGCTTGGCGTTGACGGTTTCTTGGCAGGTCGGTTCGGCGCTCTTGGATTGTTGACCTTGATTCAAACCCTTGTTTTGATCGCAGCTAATCGCATATTTGGAAATTCTTTAGAAGCTTCAATTTCATCGTTGCTCGCACTTCCACTGCTAATGCTTGGCACTATTGGGATTGCGATAACGATTGCTTCAACACTCAAAGTTGAGGCAGTTTTAGCTACTGCCAACCTTGCTTTAGTGCTACTGAGTGCAACTGCGATTTGGCTGCAAGGTTTGCAATTAAGTTTCCTGAACCCGCTTAGCGCATGGCTCGAAGTTTGGAATGGAAATCATCTGTATCTCGGAGTCCTATTCGTATACGCAGGCGTGTTCCAAGTCACTGCTCGACGAACCTTCAAGTGGGATTAAGTCAAAGTAGGCTGTGAATATGAGTTTCAACCTTGTCAAGCGAATTCTTCTGCTTAATCTGATTGCTCAAAGTGGCATCATTCTGACCGGTGCAACTGTGCGTTTGACGGGTTCTGGACTTGGCTGCCCAACCTGGCCGCAATGCACTCCTGGCTCTTTTATTCCAACTTTGCATCAAGCAGAGTCGTATCACAAGTACATTGAGTTTGGGAATCGCACCTTGACAGGAATCCTGACGTTGGCAGCAATTGCAACCTTGGTTGGGGTGTGGAAAACATCTTCGGACAAGCGCTTCCGAAAGATTGCTTTGATTCCGATTGTCGGCACAATTTTCCAAGCCATACTTGGAGGCATAACTGTCCTCACAAATCTGAACTCCGCGACAGTGATGATTCATCTTCTGGTGTCTGTCGCACTTGTAGCAGTATCGGTTTATCTATTCGATGCTTACAACCAGTCCTACAAAAAAGTATTCGGCGTAAGTAGAGCCATCGGAATCGGTGTGCTTGCATCTGCTGCTTTGGTTGTGTTTCTCGGGAGTGTAGTCACGAACAGTGGACCACACTCTGGCGATGCCAACGTGGCGAGTGCTTTACCGTTTGATCCTGCAC
>JBEAZM010000184.1:0-2797 GCA_041170125.1 Actinomycetota bacterium | reverse complement strand
CCAGAGCCACACGAACTCACGGTGGATGAGATTGCAGAGTTGGTGCAGGCGTTCGCGGCAGCAGCAGTTCGGGCAGAGCAGGTTGGCTTCGATGCGGTTGAGGTGCATGGGGCGCATGGATATTTGGTGCACGAGTTTTTATCACCGCTCACCAATCAGCGCACCGACCAATACGGCGGCAGTTTAGAAAATCGGGGACGATTTTTATTTGAAATCGTATCTGCAATCAAAGCCGTTACATCGTTGCCGTTGTTGGTGCGAATTTCCGCTACGGATTGGGCTCCGAATGGCTGGGATCTAGAGCAGTCAATTTGGCTTTCCGCTGAATTGAAAAATCTTGGGGTTGATTTGATGGACATCTCAAGTGGTGGAGCCGTGCCTGAACAAGTGATTCCAGCTGCACCTCATTTCCAAGTGCCATTTGCTGCGGCAATCAGGGAGCAAGCTCAAATCCCAACCGCAGCTGTCGGTTTAATTACTGAGCCGGAAGCGGCAGCTGCGATTGTGGAGAATGGCGAGGCTGATGTGGTGCTGGTCGGTCGAGCCGCTTTGCGGAATCCACATTGGCCCTGGTTTGCCGCTGAAGCACTCGGGGCCGATATCGAGGTCGCGCTTCAATACCGACGGGGCAAGCGGTAATCCGATGGTGCAACGAGTTTTAGCGGTCGTGGTTATGGTGGTGCTCGGAAGCAGTTTTACTCCTGTCATCACTACAGCAAGTCCAGCAGCTTCGCCTCGTGCAATCCAGAGTGCAATTGATATCTCGTGGATACCTGATGTTGAAAAAACTGGTACGAAATTTAAAAACAAAAATGGCCAAGTAATTGATCCAATAAAACTCATGGCAAAAGCTGGAATTGAGTACGGGCGGATTCGGGTGTTCACATCAAATCAATTAGGTCACGGCACTATCACTCGAGCTCTAAAACTTGCTAAGCGACTAAAAGCTGAAAAGCGAAAAGTTATTCTGGATTTCCATCTCTCTGATGTTTGGGCTGACCCCGCAAATCAATCAATCCCGAGCGCTTGGTCGAATACTGATTCAGAGTTATTGAAGCAGCAGATGCAGGATTATTTGGAATCGAGTTTGTTGAAGTTCCGCAGGGCAGGTGTAGTGCCGGACGTAGTACAAGTTGGCAATGAGATTGGGAATGGGTTCCTTTGGCCATTAGCTCAAATTAATTCGAATGACTCGCTGCAATGGGAAGCTTTTGTTGAGCTTTACAACGCCGGCGTAGCTGCGGTTCGAACGGCCTCACCAAACTCCAAAATCTTGCTGCATCTGCACCAACCAAATGCTGGCTGGTTGGAGTGGTGGTGGAATAACGCTCAATCAGCGGGCATTGTGGATGTTGATTTTGTGGGCGTTAGCTACTACCCAAACTGGCACGGTGATATCGCAGAGCTGACGGCTGGACTGGAGTTTCTTGCGGTTGAAGCCCAACAAAAAGTTTGGATTGTCGAAACTGCATACCCATGGACGAGATACACATTTGGCAACGATGTGATTAATCCGCGTTCGGCAAAACTCCCAGGTTTTCAGTTATCACCGATTGGTCAATCAGCTTTTATAACTGCTCTGCAAAAGCAGATGCGGGAGTTGCCGAACAATCGCGGGGTTGGAATCGCTTGGTGGGAAGGGCTGTCGCCGAATGCTTACGGGCGGGGTTTTGAATACAAGCTCGGAATGCAAAACTCAACGCTGGTGAATGCAAAAGCTAAAGCCCTAATTGGTTTGTATGTGCTGGGGAAAGGTAAATAGCTCCCCAGCACATTTTCATCCAAACTATCGCCGATGAACTGGCTCGTTAAACCATTCTTTGGCGTGCTCCAGAATCTCGTTGTCGGTTAATGACTCGAGGTGATCATCAATCGCCCCAACCACTTTGGCGGCAGTTGCTTTGTGGTATCGCTCAAGATATTGAACCAACTGCAGCATCTCGTTGGCTTTGCCTTTGCCGTGGCCAATTAGCAGGATTTCACTGGCGGGTGCGAGCAATGTGGCGATTTCCTCATAATACTCGCGGTCAAACTTGTCAGCGTGTTCATGTGAATTTCGTTGCACTGACCGATAGTGATTGCGATGCTGGTCAGCTGGTTCCGGCATCACCACTTCGGGCTTGGTGCCAGCTGGGTCATTAACTGCCCAGACTTTTGTGACACCCTTTGTAATTGTTGCGACAGCGACTCTGCGCTCTAGATTGACAGACATTTCAAGCTCCTCTCGGATTGCCTGAAGTCAGGTTAGAACTTGCTCCGCTTAATTATTAGTGCCAAAAGCCTTTATTTGATCAAGCGTATCCATTACCCAGAGAGATTCCCGCAGACTCGGAAGCCAAACTTCTTCTCCATTGATGCGGTCACCGAATGCCTCAATCATTAGAGCGAAAGGATCGACGGGCGCGAAAGTTTCTTCGTGGTTAGCAATCCGAATTGAACTTGCTTCGTTCCACGAAGTGAATGCCTGGCCAGTTGGGAACTCAAGCACGCCTGTCTCGCCTGAAATTTTGAGGGATTGTTTCTCAGCTTTTTCAAACGAAGTCAACGCAGTAACGGTAGTTGAGTTATTTAGCAGTGCGGTGATTTCAGTTGTTAAATCAATTCCAGTTGGGCCAATGTTTGAGGTAGCAGATTGAATTGCGATATCGGTTGGCTTTGAAGCGAGTGCTGCCCAGACATGCGCTTGGTAGGGGCCAACGTCTAACAAACTGCCGCCACCCATTTCTGGCGCTAAGCGGTAGTTATCAGTGAAGGTGGCTGGAAAAGTGAAAGCTGACTCGATGCTCTGCAGTTGACC
>JBEAZM010000183.1:0-4320 GCA_041170125.1 Actinomycetota bacterium | reverse complement strand
AGCAACCTTCTTCGCAGGTGCAGCAACCTTCTTCGCAGGTGCAGCAACCTTCTTCGCAGGTGCAGCAACCTTCTTCGCAGGTGCAGCAGCTTTCTTGGCAGGTGCAGCAGCTTTCTTGGCAGGTGCAGCAGCTTTCTTGGCAGGTGCGGAAGTCTTCTTCGCAGGTGCAGCAGCTTTCTTCGCTGGAACCGCAGGTTTAGATGAAACAACCGGCTTTTTCGCGGACTTTACGGCCGCGACTGTTTTAGCGACAGCCTTTTTAACGGATGCCATCTTGCTCGCTACAGCCTTTTTTGCTGGAACTGCTTTTTTGGAAGCTGCCATTTCGCACCTCGAATCTGGGAAAGCCAACTTGGCTTGCCATGGTGGCGGTTGCGGGCGGAGAGTAGGCATAGATCAAGGTAAATTCAATATTCCACGCCGCTTTTAGGGTAAATAGTTCAATCTTCAACCAACGCTAAGGCAGAGTTCACGCAAAATTTAGACTGCCAAAAGGCGATCAATCGCCACCGAGAGTTCAAGACTATCCCCGCGAATTTCGATTAGCTTGTCTCGGCTCGTAAGACCCGTAATCAGCGAAACATCTTTGCGTTTCACGCCAATCGCTTCTGCAACAGCCTGAAGTGCAGCCTCAGTGGCCTTGCCATCCACCGGCGGAGTGTTCACAGCAACAACCAGGCGCGGAGGTTCGCCGACACTCCCCCCGACCTTGCATCGACTTGCACCTGGACGCACCCGAATCGGAACTCGGAGGACAAGCATGCGCGGAGTGTGCAGCAATTTCGATTTTTTGCCTAGTGCAGATTGCTCCCATATCCCGCCAAAAAATCGGCTGCGAGTATCCTTCGCAGGTCAAAATTAGGGAGAAAACATGTATCGGTCTGTGCCTGCGCGCATTGATTTACCAAAAATGGAACACGAGGTTCTTGGTTTTTGGGAACAAGCCGATATTTTTAACAAATCTCTAGCTCAAACTGCCGACGGCCCATCTTGGATTTTCTACGAAGGTCCACCTACCGCCAACGGAACTCCTGGCACCCACCATGTGGAAGCTCGAGCCTTCAAAGACATTTTTCCGCGCTACCGCACTATGAAGGGTTACCACGTTCCCCGAAAAGCTGGTTGGGACTGTCATGGTTTGCCGGTCGAATTAGCGGTCGAGAAAGAACTTGGCTTTTCTGGCAAAGGTGACATCGAAAATTTTGGCGTTGCCGAGTTCAACGACAAGTGCCGGGAATCTGTTTTGCGCCATGTCGATGAATTCACCGTAATGACCCGACGCATGGCCTACTGGGTGGATTTTGATTCCGCTTATTGGACGATGGATAAGGATTATGTCCAGTCGGTCTGGTGGTCACTTAAGCAGATTTTCAATAAAGGCCTGCTCGTACAAGACCATCGAGTTTCGCCCTACTGCCCTCGCTGTGGAACTGGATTGAGCGACCATGAACTAGCCCAAGGTTACGAAGACATTGTTGATGCCTCGGTTTACGTTCGATTCCCAGTGCTGGATCACGAACTTGCTGAACGTTTCCCTGGTGTCTCGCTTTTAGTCTGGACCACAACCCCTTGGACACTCGTCTCAAACACTGCAGCAGCTGTTCATCCCGAGGTCGAGTACGTCGTTGCACAAGCCGAGTCGGGCGAGTATCTGTTGCTCGCAGAACCGCTTCGTGAAAAAAATCTTGGCGAAGGCGCAAAAGTCCTCGCAAGCTTTACTGGCCGCGAGCTCGAGGGAATGAAATACCAGCGTCCATTTGATTGGATCGAATTCCCTGAGACTGATGCGCCGCTACACACCGTTCTGCTCGCGGACTATGTAACAACCGAAGACGGATCGGGCATTGTGCATCAGGCTCCTGCTTTTGGTGCTGAGGACCTTGCAACCTGCCGTGGCTACGGATTGCCAGTCGTGAATCCGGTACGACCAGATGGAACTTTTGAAGAAAATGTTCCTGAAGTTGGTGGCGTCTTTTTCAAAACTGCTGATGCCCGCCTTGTCGAAATCCTTGAAGCCAGTGGCGCATTGTTCAAACATGAACCATACGAGCACTCTTACCCACACTGCTGGCGTTGTCACACTGCGCTGATCTATTACGCGCAACCATCTTGGTACATCCGCACAACCGCAATCAAAGATGCGCTCCTTCGGGAAAACACCAACACCAACTGGTTCCCAGAAACCATCAAGTGGGGTCGCTATGGCGATTGGTTGAACAACAACGTGGACTGGGCGCTCTCCCGCAACCGCTACTGGGGCACGCCGCTTCCAATCTGGCGGTGTGAAGAAAACCATTTGACCTGCGTGGAATCACTTGCTGAGTTGAGCCAACTAGCTGGCAAAGATGTGAGTGAAACCGATCCACACCGGCCATACGTCGATGACATCACTTTTGCTTGCCCGCAGTGCCAGACGACCGCAACGCGTGTGCCAGAAGTTATTGACTGCTGGTATGACTCAGGTGCAATGCCGTTTGCACAGGTTGGCTACCCGCACAAGCATGACGTTGAGTTTGAAGATGTCTACCCAGCTGATTTCATTTGCGAGGCAATCGATCAGACCCGTGGCTGGTTCTACACCCTTATGGCAATCGGCACGCTCGTGTTCGATCAAAGCTCATACAAAAACGTAGTTTGCTTAGGCCACATCCTCGATGAAAACGGCCGCAAAATGTCGAAGCATTTGGGCAATGTGCTCCAACCAGTTCCACTGATGGATGAACACGGCGCGGATGCGGTTCGCTGGTTCATGCTCGCGGGCGGTTCACCATGGCAGTCGCGCCGGGTTGGCCACAACACCATCGCAGAAGTTGTTCGCAAAACCCTACTCACCTACTGGGCCACAGTTTCATTCCAAGCGCTCTATGCCCGCGAATCAAACTGGTCGTACACCAACCCACCGGCAGCCGCCGATCGGCCACTGATTGACCGCTGGTTGATTAGTGAAACTCACAAACTCGCTCGCGAAGTGGATGCAGCGCTAGATCAGTTCGACACCCAACGGGGTGGACGCTTGATTGCAGACTTTGTGGACAACTTATCGAACTGGTACGTCCGTCGCAGCCGTCGCCGATTCTGGGATGGCGATAACTCGGCGTTGTCCACACTGCATGAGGCTCTGCGCACCTTGACACTTGTGATGGCGCCCTTCACGCCGTTCATCACCGAACGTGTTTGGCAAGACTTGTTCTCCCAGTCAGCTGGTGAACCCGAATCAGTTCACCTTGCAAACTGGCCATCCGTTGATGAAACCGTGATTGACGAAGCGCTCAGCCGCCACATGGAACTCGTTCGCAGTCTGGTTGAACTCGGCCGTGGTGCGCGCGCTGAAGCAAAAGTTAAAACCCGCCAACCACTTTCCCGGGCTTTAGTCGGCGCTGCTGAGTGGGATGCGCTCTCCGATGAGCTCAAAGCCCAAGTGGCTGAAGAGTTAAATGTGCAAAACATCGAGAGCCTCAACAGTGTTGATGGTGATCTCGTAGAGATTTCGTTGAAGGCTAATTTCCGCGCGCTAGGTAAGCGCTACGGCGGCCAGACCCAGAGTGTGGCTAGTGCGGTTGCGGCTGCTGACGCTGCTCCTATCGCAGCGGCAATTCGCGGAACTGGTACTGCCACTATCGAGATTGCAGGCATTGGCGAGGTAGAACTAACCGCTGAAGACGTGGTCATCACTGAAACACCGCGTGAAGGCTGGGCCGTGATGAGCGACTCGGGTGCTTCCGTTGCATTGGATTTGGAGTTGACTGCTGAGTTGCGTCTTCTCGGTTTAGCTCGTGAAGCTGTGCGCATCATCCAAGATGCGCGAAAGAACTCAGGCCTTGAGATTGGCGATCGGATTCAAATTGCATGGAATTCGGAAAGCGCTGAGACTGCTGAGGCAATGCGCGCCCATGCAGATCTAATTTCAAGTGAAGTGCTTGCGACCGAATTTGTGGAGAGCTCAGAAGTTCGTGAATTCACTATCGCCGAGAACGATTTCGCACTCGCAATCACATTTAAGAAGGCCTAAATTTCGAAATAAAAAATAGTTGTGGGGCGGATGTAAACCATCCGCCCCACAACTATTTATAGAGACTTTAGAGCAGACCTAAAATCAAACCACGCACAACCTGTAGTCCAAAGAACAAAACTAAGAAACTCAAATCCAGTGAGACCATGCCGAGGCGAAGCGGCGGAATGTATCTACGCAAAAACCGCAGTGGTGGATCTGTGATGCTGAAAACGAAATCAACAACGCCTAACATCAAACCGCGTGGTCGCCATGTAGTCGAGAACATCATTACGTAGTCGACGATGATGCGGCCTATAAGAACATAGATG
>JBEAZM010000182.1:0-3020 GCA_041170125.1 Actinomycetota bacterium | reverse complement strand
GGCTTTTTCTCAATTGGCACTTCTGAATTACGAATTTCGATTCGAATCATTTTACGAGGTTCGTTCACAGGGACCAGCCTAAAAGATGTTTGTTTAATGCGCTGACCATCAAATCTTTGACGTCAGAAATTTTAACTTCGCGTTGAAGTTCCAGGGTCAATGAAGTCACGCCAGCATCATCAATTCCACAGGGAACAATGCGATTGAAGTAACTCAAATCAGGATTGCAATTTAGGGCAAACCCATGCATCGTTACTCCTTTCGATACTCGCACACCAATCGCAGCAATTTTGCGTTCTGGCAATAAATCGGTCGCGGGTCGCCAGACGCCAGTGCGGCCCGGAATCCGGATGGTTTCAAGTCCAAAACTTGCACAAACGTCCATCAGAGCCAGTTCCAATTTATGAACATACTCCATCACGTCGATTGGGTCTGGCAACTTCACGAGTGGATAACCAACGAGCTGGCCTGGGCCATGCCAAGTTATGCGACCGCCCCGATCAACGTCAATCACTGGGCTGCCATCAACCGGCAAATCTGAGGCCTGGGTGCGCTTGCCAGCCGTGAAAACTTCGGAGTGCTCTAGCAAGATGACGGTTGAAGGAGCCTCATTTTTGGCGATCTTTGCATGGAGCTCGCGCTGATGCTCCCAGCCAGCCGCAAAGTCGGTTAACTTTCCAGTCTCGTCAATAATTCTTAGCTCGCTCATTTAATTTTGCCCACCGGCAGTCGGGTCTCGACCACTTCACCATTTAGCATCTCGATGCGGTAGGCAGCCGCCTCAGATTCGGGCTTGTCACTAATCACTTCAACAGCGTCAATACCTTCATAATGAATTCCGACCCGGTCATCGGTCGCAAAACTCATTGGCAGGGTTCCCGCAGCAACCGTGGCTTGAAGCAACGGGCGACGTTGGGCCTCGGAGTCATAATGCACACCATTGCCATAGGGGAGTAATCCCAATCCGTTTTGAACAATCTCAAGTTTTGGGCCGAACGAATCAGTTGGTCCACCCACATGCCAGCAAATGGATCCAGCGCTGACGCCACCTAGGACGGTGCCGGATTCCCAAGCGCTTCGCAATGCTGAGTCGACGTTGTGCAACCTCCAAAGAGCGAGCAGGTTCGCAACCGAGCCGCCACCAACCCAGATGAAATCAGCTTTTTCGATTGCAGTTTCCACTACTGAGTTTGGTTGGGGGAAAAGTGCCAGATGGTCAACGTCCACGCTGTAATTGGCCAACGCTTGGTAAGACATACTCACATAGCGTGCCGAATCGCCGCTTGCTGTCAATATGAAAAGTACCCGAGGTCGTTCTTTGCGGGTGAGTTCTAAGCCTTTAAGAAATGTCGGACCTGGCTGTAAAACTTCCCAGCGATCGGTTGCGAGAAAGCCCCCAGAGGTTGCCAAAATGTGTCTTCTCATGGGTCAAAACTAGTCCTTTATTTCAATCGTGCTTAGGTAGTTTTCCTCAGGTCTGAATTTACGCAGCCCTTATGGAAATTAGTCAGAAAAAGTTCGGCGATGAAATTTCAGACCTATCAACAACTCATGCGCCGTCGAAAAATCCGCCGCTGTTTAGCAGTGGGCTTTACGGTTTTCATGGTGCTGTTCCTACGAGAGTTTCCATTTGCAGGTAGCCCGTACATGTGAGTGTTAGCGGGTGGCTTCCGCAACCAGGCTCTCGAGGGTTGCGTCTTCCCAAACGAAGCCGGCATTCTGTAACGCCAGGGGCTGGATTCGGGTGCTAGCCAGAATGTCTGAGGCGAATTCACCAATCACGATACGCAACGCGAATTTTGGCACCGGCAAGATGGTTGGCCGACGCAACTGTTTGCCGAGTGCTGCAGTGAATTCAGCGTTCGTGGCTGTAAATGGAGCGACCAGATTTACCGGACCACGCAAGTTCGAATGCAATAAGAATTCGATTGCGCGGATTTCGTCACGCAGCGAGATTGCTGGCCAGAACTGTTTACCTGAACCGAGTTTTCCACCTAGACCGAGTTTGAAAAGCGGTAACATCTTTTTGAAGGCACCGCCGGCCTTGTGCATCACTAATCCAGTACGGATCGTGACAACCCTGACATCGCCACTTAGGGCCAGCGCGCTTGATTCCCATTCTTTAACTACATCCACCAAGAAACCCTCACCTGGGGCTGAGTGTTCATTGAGTAGTTCATCAGCGCGATCGCCGTAGATGCCGATAGCAGAGGCATTGATGAGAATTTTTGGGAGTCGGGCGACGTCGTAGTAAGTCTTGGTGCCGTTGAGAGCTTGAACGATTGTGTCGGTTGCATCGATTCGAGACTGCAGAATTTCGTGTTTGACTTTTGAGTTCCAACGCTTTTCACCGATCGGCGATCCTGCAAGATTGATAACTGCATCCACATCGAATAAAGCCTCAGCATCAATGTCGTTGCGAGCTGGGTCCCAATTAACTTCACCAGGTTTCGAAGAAGTGAACTCGCCATTGAATCGGCGGAACTTGATGATTTCGTGACCTTGTTTCGTGAGGTACTCAGTGAGGGCACCACCAATTAGTCCGCTGGCTCCAGCCACAGCAATTTTCATGAGGCGATTGTTATCGAAATGTGACGAATTGCAAACTAAAAGGGGCGAGAACCGAAATTCTCGCCCCTTTTAGGGTGATTTAGATATCGAACGAGCCAGATTCCAGGCGCGCCTTGAGCGCTACGAGGTACCGAGCAGCATCTGCACCGTCAACTAAACGGTGATCGTAGGTGAGCGACAAATAGACCATATGGCGAACTGCAATCAGGTCGCGGCCCTCTTCGTCTGTCACAACTACTGGACGTTTCACAATTGCACCAACACCCAGAATCGCAACTTGTGGTTGGTTGATGATTGGAGTGTCGAACAATGCGCCACGGCTACCCGTGTTTGTGAGAGTGAAAGTGCCACCAGAAAGTTCGTCAGGTGCCACTTGGCCGGTGCGAGTGCGTGCGGCCAAATCGCTGATGTGTCGGGAGAGGCCAGCGATAGAGAGGTCACCCGCGTTC
>JBEAZM010000181.1:0-5181 GCA_041170125.1 Actinomycetota bacterium | reverse complement strand
CATCCAACCGCGATTGAAGTTTTGCCTTTTCGGCAAGTTCGGAGATTCGATGTTCGTCCACTTCCAGCCAGTTTTGCATCTCAAGTGGTCGAATTCCGACCATTAGTCGGTGGCCCTTGGCATCAAGTGGTTGATAGGGAACAGCCATGGGCAAAGCGTAATGAGGAAAAAGAAAGTTTTTGATATTGACAATCATTCTCAATAAGGTTAGATTCTGTATATGAATAAAAAAGTCATTCTCAGTGTGAGTGTTCTAGCTTTCGTTCTTGCCGGCTGCAGTGGCCCAGCAGAAACTAGTGATGCAACCAAGGTTGTAGTCTCGACAACAATTCTTGGCGAGCCGATTTCCAAATTGGTGGAATGCGCTGGCGGTGAAACTGAAGTTTTGATTCCAATTGGTGCCAGTGATCACGACTACACCCCATCTGCGACTCAGGTCGCTGCGATGGTTAATGCCGACTTGGTTGTAGTTAATGGGCTCGGCTTGGAAAGTGGGTTAGCGGACGCGCTCTCGAATGCCAAGGCTGACGGTGCAACTGTTTTCGAAGTTGCTGAGTTTGTTAATCCAATTGCTCCACTCGAAATTGATACTCATGGACACGGCGAAACCCACACCGAAGATGACGGCCACGATCATGATGAGTTTGATCCGCACTTCTGGATGGACATGCAGCGAATGGCGCTTGGCATCGAAAAAGTAGGAGACGAGTTAAGCGCGGTCACTGACAATCCAAAATTCACTGAGTGTGCGCTTGAAGTTTCGAATGAAATCAAAGCTGCTGAGGCTGAAGTAATCGAAACGCTTGAAAATATCCCTACTGAAAATCGCAAGCTTGTGACCGACCATTTCGCATTCAATTACTTTGCAGTGAAGTATGGGTTTGAAATGTTCGGCGCCATCATTCCTTCGACCTCAGATTTAGCCGCACCAAGTTCGGCAGCTCTCAGCGAGTTGGCGCATGTGATTGAAGACAACCAAATTCGAGCAATCTTCGGTGGTTTGGATGCCAACACGGATTTAGCAAAAGCCGTATCTGAAGAGGTCGGTTACCCAGTAACGGTGGCTACTTTGTACACGGGCAGCTTGGGTGAACCGGGATCTGGGGCTGACACCTACATTGGCATGATGAAAACCAACGCGCAAACGTTGCTCGAAGTGCTGGGCTAAAGTCCGCGAATGGAATTCTTCCTTGAACCGTTTGCTCTAGGTTTCCAACAACGTGCACTCATGGGTGGTTTGCTAGCTGCAATCATGACTGCCGTTGTTGGAACTTGGCTAGTGCTTCGCGGGATGAGTTTTTTCGGTGACGCTTTTGTTCATGGAGTAATTCCGGGCATTGCAGCAGCCGCGTTCTTCGATTTCAACCCATTAATTGGTGCAGCTATCGCGGCCTTCCTGATGGTGTTACTGATAGAAGTCATCCACCGTCAAACCACTTTAAGCGAAGACACTGCGATTGGACTTTTGTTTGTTGGAATGTTGGCGCTAGGCGTCGTCATAGTTTCAAAAGTGGATTCATACAGTGGCAGCATCACCACAATACTTTTTGGCGATGCACTTGGAGTTACAGCAACTGATCTCCGAACTCAACTCGTGCTTGCGGTCGTAGTGATTGTGGCGGGCTTGTTGATGTATCGACCATTGTTGGCGCTGGCTTTTAATAGGGATAAAGCAACCATGTGGAAATTGCACCCAGGACGGACACACGCAATCTTCATGGCGTTGGTCGCCATCTCAGTGATTGGAAGTTATCAATCGGTCGGCACGCTTCTAGTTTTTGGCTTTCTGGTTGGTCCACCTGCAGCGGCAGCGCTTATCTCGCGAAGTGTGAAAACCATGATGTTGTTTGCCGCTGGCATATCGAGTTTTTCAGTTTGGCTAGGTTTAACACTCAGCTATCACTTTTCGACCGCAGGCAGCGCAACCATGGCGGTAATTCCGGTCTTCATCTTTTTCATTCTCTTGATTTGGAAACGCTTTAGTGCCAGATCAAGTTCGCGAAAAGTAGAGGTGAGCAATGCCTAGTAATCTGAGTGCTCACAACATCACCATTAGACGTGGCGAAAACGTAGTGGTTGAAAATTCAACGTTTGATATCCCTGCCGGAAAAATTACCGCCGTTATTGGCCCTAATGGATCAGGCAAGTCAACAATCTTGCATGCGATTGCAGGATTACTCGAACTCGAATCTGGACATCTCGAAATTCCTACTGATGCGGAAATCAGTTACGTAATGCAGTACACAGCAATTCCGGTAGATGCTCCTTTGACTGTGCGTGAAGCAGTCGAAATGGGCCGGTGGAACCAGCTGGGGATATTCAAGCGACTTTCTAAAGCCGATCGGGAAATAGTCGCTGCCGCTATGGACAGACTCGCGATTGGTGATTTGAGCAAACGTCACCTCTCTGAACTCTCAGGTGGTCAACGACAGCGCGTTTATGTCGCACAGGGCATTGCACAAACCCACAACTGGCTTTTTCTGGATGAGCCACTCACAGGGCTCGACATCAATTCAGCGGCTGTGATTGACGAATTGATTCACGATGAGCCTGCCCGCGGCCACTCTGTAGTGCTAACAACACATGACTTGGCTGAGGCACAAGCTGCCGACTACGTAATCTTGATGGCGGGAAGAGTTGTGGCGCATGGTGCTCCTGCTGAGGTTCTAACTGCCGAAAATCTCGCAACGGCATACGGATTGGCAGCTTTGCATCACGATCACTCAGGTCTAGGAATCCCGGACTTAGACCCACACCATGGCTAAAAAATTGGACCGAGCATGAGAGCTCGGTCCAATTTCTGACTGGCTTTAGCGACGGTGTTTTTTCTTCTTATCTTTTTTCGCGGGCAAATCCGATGCCAGTACGGGTTTTGCTGGCTTGATCGGTTCGGCGCCGAGGGCTAGCTCATCGAGTTCTAATTGCGCTTCAATTGCATTAATGGCAATCTTCAAATCTGTTTTCAACACTAAGATATCGGCAATCGCGAGGTCCACAATCGCTTGTGCGTACTGAGCTTTCAGTGCACTAATTTGAGCTTCAGCAGCTGTTTCTAGAACATCTTCTTGCACTTCGCGATTTGCATCTGCAACTTCGTAGGCAGCAAGGTCGATTTCATACTGCGCGAAAGCAGCGGCATATTCCTCTGGAGTGACAACTACTACGTTCTTAGAATCTGAATTCGAACTTGCGTTAGCAGTTGCTAACGAGCCTGCACCAAAGATTAGAGCTCCAGCGGTAGCTGCGGCGATGAAGGTTTTTTTGCTTAACACGGTATTCCTTTCGTTGTTAGTGAGAAGAATTCTGCATTAACGAAGTTGAAGAAATTGCCTAGATTTGTCAGGAACTTGAAAAAGAAGTTCTAAGGTTTCCAGATGCCAAGTCCGTATTTTGGGTGTCCCAATTCTTGAATCTTTTTTAACAACATTGCGTTGTATCGAACTTCGGCTTCAAGCCAAATTCGACCTAGTCGTTCATCTTGCTCTAATCCAACATCGTAATTTCCACCGGGGTTTGGTGTGTACTCACCAAAAACGATTCGACCTGGCAAGTTGTATAGATCGATCCGACAAACTGGTTGAGCAAAACACCCTGCAATGGTCTCCGCCATAGCTATTAGATCGTGGATGTTCGTGGGTAAAACCGCTTTTGGGTCTGAGGTGCGATTGCTATGTAGTTGAGGGTGTGGATTTAAATCAGCGTCCCAAACTGCAAATGTATTTTTAAATCCCTTAGGTCCATTGTCTGGAATTCGAGTTACTTTGTAGCTTAGAAACACCTTTCCTGAGCCAACAAAAAACTTCCAATCAGATGGAACTCGGCCTGGTGTTTCGGGGTCACTCAGCAGTTCTTCAGCAATCAACGCACTTGAAAGTCGAACTTTGTTTTTGACTCTAAGTTTCTCAAAGTTCTCAACAATCTCAGTCCAACTTTGTGTTTTACCTTCCAAGAGATTTTCAAATTCGCCGTTGCTAGTTCGGCGCACCGCGATTACTCCGAGGCTGGCTAAACCGGCGTCCGGTTTGATCACGAATGAGTCGGGTAAATCATTTAGGTTAACTGAATCTAGGTTTTCGTAAGTTCCATATAACTTGGGAAGTTCTAAATTAGGAATAGCGAGTTGCTCCATGACTTTCCGCCACCCGATTTTCGAATTTCGAAAATCGCCGAATGGGTGAAATTCGGTACCAAGGATTTCATGAAGCAAATCTCTGCGGTTTCGGTAACGGTAATTCTCTACCCGAAGTGAGGGCCTTTGGGGATTCACCAAATCTGAGGTCTCGGCTACAGCAGCTTGGAATTTTTCTAGGGCAATCCGATTCTTTCGAGCGTTTTTTACATCGGACAAGAACTGTTTCATTTCACCCCTTGAATAAGGCCATAGTTAATCACGTTATACCTCAAAAAATGGATTTGGCACACTAAGCATGTGAATATCTCCACTTGTGCATCGCTGTCTGACATTCATGCGTTGAATCAATTCTTAATTCGAATGTATCTGTCGCATCAGAATTTGCGTTGTTGGGAACCGCGACGTTGGGAAGGCCAGGTATTTCATCGGAGCACTGCAGATTTCTTGGCTAATCGGCAAAAAATCGCTGAAAAGGTTGGGATCCTCCAAGATGAAGAACTGGGCATTCGCGGATTTGTGACGTTTGAGTATGAGGGAAGCGCAATGCTCCAAACCCAACGAGGCGATGTCGAGGCAGACGCAAGGCTTCTAGATTGGGCGCTTGAAAATATGCGCCATCAGGATGGATGGCTCGAGGTTTGGTGTGAGGACTCTGATAAAGAGCGGGAAGAGTTACTCACATCCAAAGGCTTTAGGCCTACTTCAGAACATCAGAACAAACGCCGACAGTCCCTGCTGGATAGAGATTTTCCGACATCGAACTTGCCAACGGGTTACACCATACGCAGTTTCGATGGCACGAGAGCAGACGCCGATCGCATGGCTGATTTGCTAAACGTTGCTTTTGGAAGAACTTTTCATTCGGGGGAGGAGTACATGAACTTTGCAACCATGTCACCAAGCTTTAGTGCTGAATTGCAAGTTGTTGTTGTGAATGAAAATGGCGATTTTGTTTCGCATGCAGGTTTTACAGCACATCCTGAAGCTGGATTTTTGGTGGTTGAGCCGGTCTGCACCCATCCGGACCACCAGAATCTTGGTCTGGCAAG
>JBEAZM010000180.1:0-4629 GCA_041170125.1 Actinomycetota bacterium | reverse complement strand
CTAACTGCGGTTGTGGCTTGGCTTTGGTTGCGCCGAACTGGAATTGAGCTTTCGACTCGTGCCACCGTTTTTGAACTCACCAAAGTGGCAGCTGCCGCTACCGTCGCAGGACTCATTGTCTGGTTGATTCCCGCGGTAGCAGGGTCAGCTATGCCGATTTTGATTACAAACTTGGTACTTGATTGGGCGATTGGGCTCGGATTATTCCTGGTGGTTGGAAAATTGTTCAAAGTCGAAGAAATTGGCACGCTGTCTGAGTTTGTTAGCCGAAAATTCAAACGCAGTTAAACCTCAAACCTATTCGGGAATAGATGACAATCTAAACTCGTTCCCTGATTCACCTCAAAGTTTGGAGAAGTTGTGAGTTCTGAAGTTCGTAACGTCATCATCGTGGGCTCTGGCCCAGCCGGTTACACCGCTGCTGTTTATGCAGCGCGAGCCCAGCTCCACCCAATCTTGTTTGAAGGTGCTGTTACAGCCGGTGGTGCGCTCATGAACACAACCGAAGTTGAGAACTTCCCAGGATTTCCTGACGGTGTAATGGGCCCAGAGCTGATGGACAAAATGCGGGCGCAGGCTGAAAAGTTTGGTGCCGAGCTCATCACCGACGACATTGTTGAGCTTGATTTAACTGGGCCAATCAAGAAGTTGAAAGATGGCTCGGGCCGCGAATACCAGGCGAAGTCGGTGATTTTGGCTACTGGCTCGGCCTATCGCGAACTCGGTTTGGAAAACGAAAAGCGGCTGGGTGGCCACGGTGTTTCCTTCTGTGCCACCTGTGATGGCTTCTTTTTCCGCGGTCAGAACATTGCGGTTGTGGGTGGCGGCGACTCGGCTGTCGAGGAAGCTACCTTCCTGACCCGTTTTGCCGAAAAGGTCTACCTAGTTCACCGCCGCGACGAGCTCCGCGCCTCGAAAATCATGATTGCGCGTGCGGAAGCAGATCCAAAGTTGGAATTTGTATGGAATTCGGAAGTTCTGGACATTTTGGGTGATGAAAAAGTTTCTGGGTTGAAACTCCGCAACACTGTGGATGGAACCGAATCCCAGCTTGATGTCACTGGTTTGTTTGTGGCCATCGGCCACATTCCGCGGAGCGAACTCATCAAAGGCCAGGTAGACCTGGATGACGCTGGCTACGTAAAAGTTCAGGGACGCTCAACCGCTACCAACCTGGATGGCGTTTTCGCTTGTGGTGATTTGGTTGACCACACTTACCGGCAAGCAATCACCGCCGCCGGTTCTGGCTGTGCGGCTGCTTTAGATGCTGAGCGCTGGCTGTCCGCAAACGAGTAATCTTCGGCTTCGAACTTATAGGAGTAAAAAATGGGTGCTAACACCATCACCGTAACCGACGCCTCTTTCGCAGATGACGTCTTGATGAATTCCAAAGTTGTTTTGGTGGATTTCTGGGCAGAGTGGTGCGGACCATGCCGCATGGTTGCTCCAATCCTGGAAGAAATCGCCGGCGAATACGGCGACAAACTGGTTGTGGCAAAACTCAATGTGGATGAGAATCCTCGGGCCGCCATGGATGCTCGCGTTACCAGCATTCCAACTTTGAACGTTTACAAAGGTGGTCAGGTTGTAAAGCAGATTATTGGCGCCAAGCCAAAAGTTGCTTTGCTTGCAGACCTAGCTGAATTCCTCAAGTAATTTCTTAAGTGAGCAAAATCTTTCGAATCGGTGACCGCGATGTTGCGGTCACCGAAATTCGTTCACGGTTAAAGCAAATCGGCTTCTCAATCGATTCTGCTGATGCCGAATTCTTCGATGAGAAACTCGCAGATGCAGTTATGGCTTTTCAGACTGCTCGCGGACTTAACGTCGATGGCTTGGTTGGACCGCTCACACTTCAGCGTTTGGAAGAGGCTCGTTGGTTTCTTGGTGATCGGCCGTTGTCGTATCACCCAGGTCACATGATTCGTGGCGAAGATGTCACATCACTCCAACAGCGACTTAGCACGATGGGATTCAACCCCGGCAAGATTGATGGAATTTTTGGCCCTCAGACTGAAACAGCTCTAAAAGAATTTCAAACTGGTGCTGGCATTAAGGCCGATGGGCTTGCAGCCTCTGAAACTTTCCAAGCGTTAAAGCGGTTGGTACGAACTGTTTCAGGTGGTCAAGCGGAACGTTTGCGCCAGACGCTGTTACTCGATTCGCTACGCACTGGCATTGCCGCAAAAACGATTGTGCTAGACCCCGCCCATGGTGGCAGTGATCGAGGTTTTGAAGCCAACGGTGCGGTTGAGTCTGAAATCTCAACCGCGATAGTTTCAAAACTACAAGGTCGGTTATCGGCACTTGGTGCAACTGTGGTTCTAACTCGCCCGTTGCAACAGCCAGAGTCACCTGCTGAATTTGAACGAGCAGTTTTTGCTAATGAAGTAGCAGCTGATCTCGTGGTTTCAATTCATTGCGATGCTGCAACCAGTGAAGCAGCAGCCGGCATTGCCACAATGTATTTCGGGTCACCTGGTGGCGGTTGGTCACACGCTGGCGAGCGGGCAGCAAAGCGGATTCATCAGGCGCTACTTGATGCTACCGAAGCGGAAGATTGCAATTTGCACGCTCGCACTTGGGACATGTTGCGCTTAACGCGAATGCCAGCTGTACGGGTTGAGGTTGGGTATGTCTCGAACCCAACCGAAGCAGCTCGGCTAGTGGATCCAAATTACCAAGAAAAATTGGCGGCTGGTCTAGCGGCGGGCATCACTAAGTTTTTTGCGCCAAGCGCTAGTTAATTTTTGCTAAAGATGATTTACAGGTATTGGTACGGACTACAAATACTTCGACAAGATGGCTGAAACAATCACGGCAATCAAGATTGCAGCGACTGCTGAATCGGCGTTGTAACCCAAAGCAGTTTTAACTTTTTCACCGAAAACTTTAGTCCGCTTCCCTTGCAGAATTACGTCATCGAGAACTGCAACTCGAAACATCGTGATGAAAACTGTTGTGGTGGTGACTGTCACGGTTAGGCACCAAGGGCAGAGTGCACCAATATTGAAGTAGGACTGGTAGAACAACCAGTAGGCAAACCCAAAACCAATGCCGTACACATACAGTGCAAGCCGAATTAGAAGTTTTGGAAAAACCACTCCGGCTAGCGATGCCACGGCAAGTGTGATTACGACTGGTTCAGCCATCAGTCCAAGAAATGCGTTTGGGAAACCCAAAAGCGTGGATTGCCAAGCTTCAGCCACTTTGCCACATGAGATTGTGGCTGAAATATTGCAACCCAATTCAGTGTCAGGATTGCCAGCAAGTTTCCAAGCATCAATCGACAGCACGAGCGAGGCCGTTAGCGAAATGATGGATGAGATCAGCATCTCAATCCAAGTGAATTTATGTCGGACGCGTTTTGGGACAGCTACTTCAGTCATAAGTCACAATCTCTAAGTAAAAGAACTTGCTTTAGAACTCGTCTTCGTCAAATTCCGAGCCAAAGTCTTCGCTCGACAAATCCAACTGTGGGGTGATCAAGCTAAGTACGAATCCAGCCACGACACCGATGACCAATAGGGAAAGCAGACCCTTAAATAATTTCATGACGCCTCCGCTCAAATTAAAGCCATTGACTGGCCACTTGCTAATTGTGTCTCAATATTTGCCCCTGCGATACCGCACTGCGACTTTGTAAGGCAGGGTTAGGCAGTGAAGGAGGTGCAAATGAGCGATACAACTGGTTCCCGACTAGACCCCTGGGTGGCGAATTACGCCAGCCGGGCGAGCAGCATGACGGCTAGTGAAATCCGTTCGTTGTTCGCCGTTGCATCTCGACCTGAAGTGGTTTCCTTGGCTGGCGGTATGCCTTATGTCCAGGCACTGCCGCTAGATCAAATGGCAGAAACCGTCTCAAAGCTCATTTTGGAGCGCGGGGCCACTGCATTGCAATACGGCTCTGGTCAAGGTGACCCATATTTGCGCGAGCAAATCATTAACTACATGGCTGAAGTTGGCATCAACGCCAACCCAGACGATGTTGTTGTTACAACTGGTTCACAGATGGCACTGGATTTGATGGTGCGAGTTTTTTGTAACCCAGGCGATGTCGTGCTGGTTGAGTCACCATCGTATGTAGGTGCACTTGGTGTGTTTCGTGCCTATGAGTGCGATGTGATTCACGTTGCGGTCGATGAAGAGGGGCTGAATCCTGTCGCGCTGCAAGAGACCATCGATGCAGTCCGAGCCGCTGGCAAAACCATAAAACTGATCTACACGATTCCGTCTTTCCAAAATCCAGGCGGGGTCACTCAAGGACCTGAACGCCGGCGTGAAATCTTGGAAGTTGCAAAACGTAATCATCTCCTTATTCTCGAAGACGATCCGTACAGCATGCTCAGTTTTGATGGCCCAGCACCGCAAGCCATGCGGTCACTGGACAACGAACATGTGGTTTATCTGGGCAGTTTTTCCAAAACAATTGCGGCTGGCCTGCGGGTGGGTTGGGTACTAGCGCCACATGGCATTCGCGAAAAACTTGTGCTTGCAGCCGAGTCGGCAGTGTTGTGTCCTTCAAACTTTGCTCAGTTAACGGTGAGTTCGTACTTGGAAACACAGCCATGGCGCGATCAGATTCGCATCTTCACCGAGTCTTACCGTGAACGGCGTGATGCGTTGATC
>JBEAZM010000179.1:0-3841 GCA_041170125.1 Actinomycetota bacterium | reverse complement strand
TTGTGATAATTGGAATGCGGACCGAGAACTGGTTCGCTCAGATATTGAATTCACCAGATCCGCGTGCTTTGTTGCTCACAGTTCTAGGTGCTGCACTAATGGCTGCTGGCGCCTCGGAACTGGCTGGTTTCTCAGGTGCAGTGGCTGCATTCTTGGTTGGATTGCTTCTCAGTGGTGAGGTTGCCAACGCGGTCCGGCGCCGGCTGGGGCCATTGCGTGACTTGGCTTCGAGTGTTTTCTTCTTGACCTTCGGCCTCACAACAAATCCACGCGACATTCCAAGTGTTTTTCTTTTGGCGCTGGCTCTTGCTCTGGTTGGCACGGTAGGCAAATTCGCTGTGGCCCGCTACGTCACGCGCGGACTCACAGATCCGATGAGCTGGCGGCGAGTGGGCGCTTTCCTAACACCACGTGGCGAATTCTCGATCCTTATTGCAGGACTGCTTTCAGCTGCCAGCTTCAACGACCAACTCCAAGCCCTCACCACTACCTACGTGATATTGACGGCATTAATTGGCTCGATATACGTAATGCTGTGGCAAAGTCGATTTAGTGCGCGTTAATTCTTTAGTTTTGGCTGGCTAGGCTACGGCCGTGCAATTCTCGATTGTGGTGCTGGCATCAGGTTCGGGCTCGCTGTTTCAAGCCCTAATCGACGCCCCTAATCGTGGAACTGATTTCGATATCGCCGGCTTAATTACAGACAATCCAAACGCAAAAGCAATTGAACGAGCTGCCAAGGCTGGAATCCAAATAGCAGTCTTGCCGCTTGCAGATTTTCCAGACCGTGACGCTTGGAACCAAGCTGTCGCTGATGCTGCGAATTACTTTTCACCCGACCTTCTAGTTTCAGCCGGATTCATGCGAGTCTTAGCCGAACCAGTCATTACTGATTTTGCAGGAAAATTCATCAACACCCATCCTGCATTGTTGCCGAAATTTCCTGGTGCGCATGCAGTGCGCGACGCACTTGCGGCAGGTGTCAATGAAACTGGTTCCACCGTACATTTTGTTGATGCAGGTGTTGATACTGGTCCCGTAATAACTCAAAAAGTAATCCCAGTTTTTCCGACTGATACCGAAGCAGAGTTACACGAACGAATCAAAATCGTGGAGCGAGAACTTCTATTAGAAGTTGTCACCCAGATGTCAAAAGAAAAATCGAAAGGCTAAGCGCATGTCGTTGAATCAGATACCAATCAAGCGAGCGTTGATTTCGGTTTCCGACAAAACAGGTTTGCTTGAACTCGCCGCCGCATTAAGTGCTGCCGGGGTTGAGATCGTCTCTACTGGTTCAACCGCTGCCACAATCGCTTCAGCTGGTATTGCCGTAACTGAAGTTCCAGAAGTGACTGGATTTCCAGAGTGTCTCGATGGCCGAGTGAAAACTTTGCATCCAAAAATCCACGGTGGTTTGTTAGCGGACATCCGCTTGGAATCGCATCAACAGCAATTAGTGGATTTGGAAATTACGCCATTTCAGCTTGCAGTGATAAACCTTTACCCATTCACCGAAACCGTCGCATCAGGTGCTGGCAAAGATGAATGCATTGAACAAATTGATATCGGTGGTCCAGCCATGGTTCGGGCCGCAGCAAAAAATCATGCAAACGTTGCAATTGTGGTCTCGCCGAACCGCTACGCCGAACTCATAGCCGCGGTTTCAGCCGGCGGCTACACGCTTGCTCAACGTCAATCCCTGGCCGCCGAAGCATTTCGACACACTGCTACCTACGATGTGAATGTCGCTTCATGGATGAGCAACGTAGTCACGACCACCGATGACGGTACGGGGTTTCCCAGCTGGATTGGCGTGACCTACAACCGCTCAGATGTACTTCGCTACGGTGAAAACCCACATCAAGCTGCAGCGGTTTACCAAGTTGGTTTTGGCGACACTGCGATTGCAGGTGCAACCCAACTCCACGGCAAACCCATGTCCTACAACAACTATGTAGATGCTGATTCAGCTTGGCGTGCAGCATACGACTTTGACGCACCTGCAGTTGCGATTATTAAACATGCCAACCCTTGTGGCGTAGCGGTTGCTGATGATGTTGCTGCTGCTCATGCTAAAGCCCACGCCACAGATCCACTTTCGGCATTTGGTGGCGTGATTGCGGCGAATCGTGAAGTCACGCTGAAGTTAGCTGAACAGGTGTCAGAAATCTTTACTGAAGTTATTGTGGCTCCAAGCTACGAAACTGAAGCATTGAACTTGCTCCAACAAAAGCCGAGCATCCGAATTTTGCAAGTTGCAGCTGGTCACAGGGGAGTTGAACTTCGACAAATTTCTGGTGGCGTACTAATGCAAGAGTCTGATGTATTCCAGGCAGCTGGTGATGAAGCCAAAAACTGGCAGTTAGTTGCTGGCGCTGCAGCAGATTCTGAAACTTTGACCGATTTGGAGTTTGCTTGGCGGGCCTGCCGCAGTCCAAAAAGTAATGCGATTTTGTTGGCAGCAAATCAAGCAGCAGTCGGGATTGGAATGGGCCAAGTGAATCGGGTTGATTCAGCCAGAATTGCGGTTGCCCGCGCAATGGATCGAGCAGCAGGTTCGGTCGCAGCGTCGGATGCTTTTTTCCCATTCGCTGATGGACTTCAAATTCTGATTGATGCCGGTGTTAAGGCAGTTGTTGCTCCAGGTGGAAGCGTGCGCGATGCAGAAGTGATTGCTGCCGCGGAAGCAGCTGGAATCACTATGTACTTCACCGGTACTCGTCACTTCTTCCACTAGAAATGAAACATCAACTTCGCTTCCAAACGCTTGCGGTTTCGGGTGGGCTCGCTACCGTGTTGCAGTCGCGTGTCAACGGTGGTCTTGCCCTCGAAATCAACAACGGCGCCCAAGCAGCCTTAGTTTCCTTCAGCGTTGGTCTGATCCTGCTTTCGGCTTACGCAATACTGACGCCGGCTGTTCGGGCCGGCGTTTCGAAAGTTACAAAAGCGGTAGGTGGTCAGCTGCATTGGTGGCAGGTGATTGGCGGCACCATGGGCGCGGCTTTTGTTGCAGTGCAGAGCATCACAGTCCCGTTGGTAGGAGTGGCCATTTTTACAATTGCCACAATCGCAGCCCAGACTGGAAATTCCTTATTAGTTGACAGACTAGGCATCGGCCCAGCCAAAGTTCATTTCTCAAGTCTGCGGATAGTGGCTGCTGGTTTGGCAATCTTTGGTGTAGCGATTGCAGTTTCGAAAAGATTCAGCGACATTGATTTTCCGCGTTGGGCAGTTTTAGCTGCGCTATTCATTGGGGCATTGGTTGCAGTGCAACATGCTTTGAATGGACGCGTACGTGCGGTTGCTGAAAATGCATTTTCTACCGCGTGGTTGAACTTCTTTTTTGGTGTTATGGCATTGAGCGTTTTCAACCTGATGCTCTGGATTAGTAGTGGCACAAGTTGGACGTCATTGCCGTTCAACAAACCTTGGTTGTTTTTGGGTGGCGCACTTGGCACTTACTTCATTGTGGTTGCGGCAAGTGTGATTCGGCATCTTGGAAGTCTGCAATTCACCCTCGCCACGACCGCTGGCCAACTTCTTGGATCGCTCGCTCTGGATTTGTTGCTACCGCTCCCTGGCGCGCAAGTTGATGCAACGCTTTTACTTGGCTTATCAATCACAGCTGCGGCAGTGGTCTTAGCCGGAATTCAAAAACCTAAGCCGATAGGCTAGAAACATGTTGAAAGCCTCAAACCGAAATAGCGTCCTTGGGCGCTCATTTGTGGTCGGGATGATTTTGTTGAGTTTTTACTTTCTCACATTTGCTAGTTTCAAAAGTGCTGGCATTGTGCTCGTGATTGATCTAGTGGCTGTGGGAACTTGGCGGGCACTACGTCAT
>JBEAZM010000178.1:0-4381 GCA_041170125.1 Actinomycetota bacterium | reverse complement strand
CTCTTGTGGATAACTTTCTGAAATTTTGCCATTTATTGACCGTTTGAGTGTTGCCCCGAGCCTACCTCTGTGGAAAGTTACGCACTGTCGGGCAAAAACTCGGCACAACCAGATTGGAAATCCATCAATCTGGACGAAAACGGCTGACTCGGGCAACCCCCGCATCGGCCTGCTGGATAACCAGCACCACACAGGAGGTCACAGATGGACTGGCGCCACGAGGCGGCTTGTCGTGATGAAGATCCCGAACTCTTCTTCCCAATCGGCAACACCGGACCTGCACTGCTGCAGATCGAAGAGGCCAAAGCTGTTTGCCGCCGCTGCACGGTTGTGGATGAGTGCTTAGCTTGGGCTATCGAATCCGGTCAGGATTCTGGCGTTTGGGGCGGACTCTCCGAGGATGAGCGACGTGCGCTCAAGCGTCGCAATCAGCGCGCCCGCGCTGCTATGCGTGCCCTGTAACTTAAGTTTCATAAAGGTCCTGCTCTAACCGAGCGGGACCTTTACTTTTACCGAAGTTCCCTCAGGATCCCGACCTGCAATCTCAAATTCCCCCTTTAAATCCTGCGTCACGATAGTGCGCACAATCGACAGTCCTAATCCCTCAACCACACCATCGGTCGGCAAGCCGGGCCCGTCATCAAGCACCCACACTGTTAAGTCTGAAACAGTGCGCTCAACTCGAACCTGAACTAAGCCAGTTTCTGCTCGCAAGCCAATCCCATGCTCAACTGCATTTCCAATCAACTCTGACAAAGCCATTGCCAACGCGGTTGCTTGCTCACTTCGTAGTTGACCAAAACTGCCTGACTTTTCGATGGTGCCTTGTCGCATCCCTCGGGTCATATCCCGCACCATCAATATCAATCGATCCACAATCTCATCGAAATCAACAGTTGTCCCCGGTTCGTAAGCCAGAATCTCATGTACGGTAGCGATTGCTGCCACTCGCCTTTGAGCTTCTTCTAGGGCAGTTCGAACTTCCTCAGAATCAGAACGTCGAGACTGCAACCGTAACAGCGCCGCCACCGTTTGCAGATTGTTTTTTACGCGGTGATGAATTTCGCGAATCGAAGCGTCTTTGGTCAACAAACTTTTTTCTTTACGCCGAAGTTCACTAACATCTCTAGTCAAAATCAGAGCACCGAGTCGCTGGTTGTTTTGCGTCAATGGGATAGCACGTAGCGTCAATATTGCGTTGGCATTCTCAACTTCGGTTTGACCTGCTGCTCTTCCGCCTGCCAAAAGCATCAGTGTTTCATTGGCTGGGCCAGGGGTACGGAGCAAGCGCATTAAAGTGTTTGCAAGATGTTGGCCTTGAATTCCGAAAGCTAAACCCATCCGATGAAATGCCGAAACCGCATTCGGACTGGCGAATTTCACAATGCCCGCGGCATCAAGTTGGATTAATCCATCGCTCACTCGAGGTGGCGAATCTGAATGGGCCGCACCAGCACCTGGCGGAAAATCTCCAACAATTGTCATATCAATTAGGGCATCAAAAGTGGCGAGGTATGCCGTCTCAAGTTCACCAATCTGTCGAGCTGAAAGAGCTGAAGTGCGTTGAATAACCGCAACCACTTTTCCACCAATAACAACTGGATAGCCTTCATCTGATGTGGGGATCAAATTAGAGGCGGTTGAGCGAGCTAAAACTTTTCGACGTGTACTTACCGCCTGATCTAAGTAGAGCGCACGACCTTTGGCAGTGAATTGACCAACGACATCCATCGGCACTTTGGTTGGACCTGTGATTGGTCGCACTTGAGCGGCAGCCACAAAGCCACCGTCGTTCCAGGTGGGGAGCCAAAGCACTAGGTCGGCAAAACCCAAATCTGCAAGCAGCGACCAGTCAGCCACCAGCGCCTGTAAAGCGGCAATTTCGGCATCACCAAGTTCGGTTCGCTCTTTTGCCAAATCCAACAGGGTTGCCATAGGCACAGTATGCCGATGCGCCGTGATTTGGCGGAATGGGCGGGTGCGGTAACCTTTGGCACCTCAATGCAGTCAGCGGATGCTGGCCGCTAACTCAAGGAGAAATATGAGCAAGCGCGGACGCAAGAAGAAGGACCGCCGGAAGAAGGGCGCTAACCACGGTAAGCGGCCTAACGCCTAAGTTCAAAGCCCCGCCTCGGCGGGGCTTTTTTCTTGCTTCAACTCGTTACTCAGTCTTGTTCAAATCGAATACTGATTTCGGTGTGCTCGCCATTACGAAAACTAATCTGTGTCATTTGCACCATGATGCGTTCCCGCAAAGCTGGTGGAGTTTCCACCGTGCAACATTGCGCTATCTTGTCTTTTACGAGTGACTCGATTTCGGAGTGCGACTTGCAGGGCGGGCATATGTCCAAGTGTCGACAAAGCACCTCGGCTTGTTCAGCAGTTAACTCTCCGTCAATCCAAGCATCAATGGCTGCAATCGCAGCTTCACACGTTATTCGATTCACGACTCACCCTGCTTTGAAATAATACCCAACTCGATGGCATGTTCGCGGAGCGCTTCTCGTAACCGCTTACGGCCGCGATGAATCCGGGACATGACCGTTCCCATCGGTACATCTAAAATTTCAGCAATCTCGCTGTAAGCAAATCCTTCCGCATCCGCCAAGAAAACTGGCGTTCGAAATTCTTCGGGCAAAGCATGAATCGCTTGGACCACAACTTTATCGGGCAAATTCCGTAGTGCTTCTACCTCTGCACTCGGGGCAGCTGTGTTCGAGACTGCCTCAAGTCGGGACAGCTCCCAGTCTTCTAGGTCATCCACTGACGACTTAAAAGGTTCCTTTGAAGTTTTGCGATAACTCGAAATGTAGGTATTTTGCAGAATCCGAAATAACCAAGCTTTGATGTTGGTGCCATCTTCATACTGATGAAAAGCTGCGAATGCTTTTGCAAAAGTTTCTTGTAGTAGATCTTCGGCGTCTGCCTCATGCCGAGTTAAACGAAGAGCGCCGGAATACAACATGTCCATTAAAGGCAGCGCATCTCGCTCGAATCGCTCCCGCAGTTCAGCCTCAGCCGACACAGACTTGGTCATAAGTAACACTGTAACTCCTCACGCGATACAACGCCAGAAGTCAGAAATTGTTCCCAATCACAATTCAATTTTCGAAATTAATTCAGCGCCACTTGCCCGATTTGAATTCACGGTTTGGCTGACGGGGTAAATCTGCATTTGGCCAGGTTCGGTTGGATGGAAAAGTTGTTTGAGTGATTCCACTGAAGATTTTGGCGAGAGCCATTTCTGCCAATCAGCCTCTGCCAAAATCACTGGCATCCGATCGTGCACGTTTGACAATTCTTCGCAGGCATCGACCGTGAGGATAGCCATTGTGCGCAGCCACCCATTCTCGGTTTTTATTGCCGAAAGAATTCCCGCAAAAGCGAGTGGCGTGGAATCCACAGCGGATAAATAGAAAGGTTGTTTAGTTCGGTCACCGTCATCTAAACCTAAAGTCTTCCATTCATACCAACCGGTTGCAGGAACGATTGCCCGCGCGGTTTGAAATGCGTCTCTAAAGGAAGGTTTTTCGGCAACCGATTCGCTGCGGGCGTTTATCAACGGCTTGGCGTTATTCGGATCTTTTTGCCAAGCCGGAATCAACCCCCATTTCACGACCCGCAACTGCCGGCGACCGGACAGCTCATCCACCACGTAGACATCGCTAGTCGGGGTGATGTTGTAGTTGGCTTTTAATTTCTCAATCTCAACTTGGTCGGCATCAAAAAAGGTCTGTAATTCAGCAGGGTCGGCAGTTTGGGTGTAGCGACCACACATGCTGAAACTCCTTCTCGGTTATTAAGACCGAACCTAACTTAATCTCCGCTTCCCGCTAACCTCGCCTTATGACCCAAGAATTTTGGCCAGCGCCTCGTGCATCCGCTGCTTTGAAGGCGCGCGTACGTGTTCCCGGATCTAAATCAGTCACAAATCGCGCTTTGGTTTTAGCCGCACTAGCTAACGGCCCCAGCGTCATCAAAGCTCCACTGCATGCCCGCGACACTGCCCTCATGGCAAACGCGCTACGACTGATGGGAGTTGGGGTCGAAGAGCTGGAAACTGCCGACGGCATCGATTGGCGCATCACCCCAACATCGGAATTGCATTCAGCGAACATCGACTGTGGCCTAGCTGGAACGGTTATGCGATTTCTACCTCCGCTATCGGTGTTAGCCAACGGCGCTGTGCGTTTCGATGGCGATCCCCGTGCTCGAGTTCGACCAATGGCAACCATCATCGACGCAATTCGACAACTAGGTGTCGAGGTGGATGATGCCGCACGCGGCACCATGCCTTTCACTGTGCAAGCGACTGGCAGTGTTAGTTCGAACGAGGTTGTGATTGATGCCAGCGCATCGAGTCAGTTCATATCGGCACTAC
>JBEAZM010000177.1:0-2560 GCA_041170125.1 Actinomycetota bacterium | reverse complement strand
TCCCAGAATTACGACTGGCCAGATAAACGCGAACACGATTAAGAGTTTTCGAAAGTTGTCCGTGCGTGTCCAGTCCCACTTAGTATCCGCAAGGTTTCGCTCAGCTTGGATTTCAGCGAATTCGGCATTGCGGACTTTGCTAGCTTCCCACTTTTCTTTGAATCCCATTACTTCACAACCTGCCTTTCGGTTTTGAATTCGGTAACACTGAAAATCGCTTCAACTGGTTGTCGCAAGATCTGACTAATCCGTAGCGCCAAGACCAAACTGGGGGAGTACTCGCCTCGTTCGAGATATCCCAGGGTCTGATAATGAACACCGACGGCAGTGGCTAACTCGGCTCGCGTTAGACCAGCTGCAATTCGAGCCGCTTCGAGTCGATTAAAGACTGGCTCTTCAGTTTTTGGTTTCCGCCCCATTTGTCCTCCTGTAGTATAAATACTACATAGCATTAATACTATATGCAAGCTCAAAAAATTAGGTGGGCCAGAAATCCTGGCCCACCTAATTAACTTGTTAGCGAACTTCGGGCAGCCAGCGCGCAACCACGATTGCTCGGCGGTTCTTCGCAGGACCGTTGTTTTCAAAGTCCTTAGGTCCAATAGCCTTTTGGATCTGAACAGTTGCTTCAACACCTCGTGCCTTCAGCCACTTCACGATCACTTGAGCTCGCTTACGGGCCAACTTCATTGCGGTCCACTTTGATTTCATGGTGTCCCGGGTTGGGTTGGTGTAAGCCTCAACCTTGATTGAATCGGCCCCACGGATTGCCCAGTAGAGAGCTTTCAAAGTGCGCATGCCTTCTTTGGTCATGACAGCCTTATCGGCTTCAAAGAAGATCGAGGTGGACCGAATCTTGCGGATCTGCTCCGCACCCTTCGTTAACAGTTTGCAATCGCTATCGACCGCAAAGTAGGTAACTCGCGTTACAGGATTGCCGTCCAAATCTGTACCGGTCAGCACAAGTTTGTGGCGACCAGCTGCCGGGCAGTCGGATGGAATCTGAATCGTGTTACTGAAGCTGCCAGTTTCGTCGGTAAGCCCCCGGTAGAGCTCAACTGGAGTTGAGTGCATCGTTAGGACGTATTCAGAGTTAGGTCGCAGATTGCCACCTTGAATCAATACGTCCGCATTGGATACCTCAGCGCCTACTTCCAAATCAAGATTGAGATCAATCTCGGGTGGCAGTGCTACGAACTCACAGTCCTCAGAGATACCATCTTGAACCTCTAGGGCGTCATTCGCGGCACCACTCACACTAGTTCCACCGTAGGTAACAGATGCACTCACAGCCACCGCAAAATCTTGGCTTGTGAAATTGGCAGTACCTGGGTTGTACAAAGGACAAACTTGATTCACTGTTAATTCAACACAAAGCTGCGCTGGGTCTGCTTCGTAGTTGAGTGTGCCTTGAATGCTTGTCGCCTGGTCTAGCGTCAGGTCAACCGATTCCATGGTGAAACGGAACTCCTGCAGATCTGCAGTGACCACAATCGAGCTCAAATCCACTACACCATTTGCATCTGGAGCAATCCCATCGAAGCCAGTAACAATGTTGTCGTTACCGTCATAAAGCGTGACGCGTAAGTCAGTAACTGCGACACCTGCCGGTGCAGTTAGCGTGAGGCTATCCAGCGTGCGCACCCGACCGAAATCTGAGTTGCAACTTAAAAGCGGAGCCAGTACCTGGTAATCAAGCTGCCCAACCGCTTTTGTGCTCGCACAACCAACTCGACCAGTGGTTGCGTTTACACCGTAGATGTAACCGCGGTCACCATTCACCCAGAAGCAGTTTGCGTCATCTTCAGGGTAGTAGCGGAATGCGTAGATCGAGAGACCCAAATAAGTGGTGTTATCGAAGCCTGCGCATAACGCATCGGTTTCCCAGTCGTAGCAAGTTGCTTTACCTGCGCTCCAGTTGTAACCCTCTGGGTTGGACGGCCAAATCACCCGACTGCCCGTGAACATGTTTGTTTCGAGATACCCGGCACCGCCCGCAACTTTTGTTGAGGAATCAGCCAGGATTGCAGCAAGTCCAGACGGGAGCGACAAAGAAGTGCCGTCCCATGCCCAGCAACGAGGATTTTGCAAAAGCACGCAAACTCCAGTTTCGGTGTCGGTTGCACGGTTGTAGAACGGAATTACATTCATGGCATCGCCATCATCGCCGTACATGAATTCCCCAATGCCACCTGCCCAGCCTGAGCAGACTGAGTTGTCGGTCGTGTCGATGCAGTGAAGTTTGCTACCAGTGATGAAGATTTTGTCACCCAAACTCTGGATGAAACCAGGGCTGTAAGAGTTAGTTCGAGCGATTCCATTCAAATCAATCGCGGCACATTGGGTTTCAGTTGCCATGTCAAAGCAGTAGAGCTTCGAATCAGAAAAGTCGACCGCGTAGACCTTGCTATCGACATTGGTCTGTGACGACAAGTAATACTGAGAGTTGTAATGCGCACTGCTACCGAGTGGTGTGAAGCCACAATCTACGAATGGGTAGACGGCAACATCGGTGCACAGAACGCCAGAATAACCAGTCGATTTATTGACTACATAAGAA
>JBEAZM010000176.1:0-3384 GCA_041170125.1 Actinomycetota bacterium | reverse complement strand
CTGGCTCAGTGGCAGTTTTGGGGCATCTATTCCAAGCTGTTTGTGCACCTGGTGAAGCCGTAATTTTTCCGTGGCGCTCATTTGAGGCATACCCAATCTGGGCCCAAATTCAAGCCACCGAGTCGGTGCCAGTGCCTGTCTGGCCAGACGGTTCTATCGATTTAGAAAACATTGCATCCAAAATCAATGACTACACCAGAATGATTTTGGTTTGCACTCCAAACAATCCAACCGGCACTGCTGTAAATACAATGGATTTACACAACCTAATGCGCCAGGTGCCAGACAACGTATTAGTCGTGATTGATGAAGCGTATGCCGAGTTCGTAGATGATCCCGATGCAGTAAACGGTATGGAGTTCTTCAACATCTACGGAAACGTTGCTGTGATTCGGACGCTTTCCAAAGCCCAAGGACTGGCTGGCCTCCGTGTCGGTTACATGGTCGCACAACCAGAGATTGTGGATTTTGTGCGCCGAGTTTCAATCCCGTTTGGTGTGTCCAACATTGCCCAAGCAGCGGCGGTTGCGGCGCTTTCGCCATCAGCAAAGGCCCAAATGAAAGAGCGCGTCTCGAACATCATTTCTGAACGAGCTCGAGTCGAAGCCGCTATTCGAGCAGCAGGTTTTGATATCCCAAGCATGCAAGCGAACTTTGTTTGGATTCCTACAAACAATGCCGAACAACTAAAAGCTGCCTGCGAAGCCGTTGGGGTGGCGGTTCGACAATTCCCTGAAGGGGTTCGAATTACGATTGCGGAACCTGAAGCAAACGATCGAATTATTGAGGTGCTTTCGGCTTTTCTGCGCTAACGGACAGAATCACACCGATCAGAACCACTGCGCCCCCGACCACGATGTTGAGTCCAATCGGTTCGCCAATCCAGATAACTCCCAACGCAACAGCCACAATCGGGTTCACGTACGAGTACGTCGCCACGAGTGAAATTGGAGCATGCTCGAGCAGCCAGATGTAAGAGGTGTAACCCACAATCGAGCCAATCAGAATCAGGTAAATCATTGCGCCCCATGATTCATTGCTGACATTCGCAAAATCAAAACGCTCACCAGTTGCGATTGAAAGCAGCATTAGCACTAAGCCGCCCATCAGCATTTCCCAAGCTGTTAAGACGAGCGGATCTTCAGGTAACGTCATAGTTTTAGAGCGGAACGAACCAAGCGCCCAAGTGAAACTCGCGAGCAAGATTGCCAGGCTCCAAAACAAAACGTTTGCATCAGGCTCAGTGGCAACCGGTTCATTGCCAAGCAAAACCAAAATGACCATACCGACTAAACCGATGACCACACCAAGTAGCGAGAGCCGACTGGGTCGGTCACCTTTCAAAGTGCGCAGCACAGCCATGTACAGAGGCGTGACACAAATCAAAAGACTTACATAACTGGTTGGGATGTATTGCTCGGCAACTGAAACCGTGCCGATTCCGCCAACCAACAGCATCACGCCGATTTGCGTAACAGACCACAACTCAACCCGTGAAACCCGAACGCTCTTTCGCAGAATTACCAGCAGCGCCATCACCAGCAAACCCGCAGTCGTGAAGCGAAGCCCCATGCCACCAAGTGGTGGGAAGGTTTGACCAGCCACAGCAATACCCGCGTAAGTGGACCCCCATACAACATAAACAATGCCCAAATTGAGCCAGAGGCGAAGATTCTTCGACAATTTTGGGGTTTCACTCACAATCAGAGACTTTAGACCCATAGTCAAAAAAACTACTCGCTGCCACGCTTTCCCTAAATTTCAATGGAGGCTTCAAATATGAGTTCGCTAGATCTCGCACGGTGGCAATTCGGCATTACGACCGTCTACCACTTTTTCTTTGTGCCAATCACATTAGGCACTAGTTTTTTGGTAGCTGGACTTCAAACAGCTTGGTACCGCACCAACAACGAAAAGTATTTACGTGCTACAAAGTTTTTCGGGAAGATTTTTCTAATTAACTTTGCAATGGGCGTTGTGACTGGCATTGTGCAGGAATTCCAGTTCGGTATGAACTGGTCAACTTATTCCCGATTTGTCGGTGACATTTTCGGTGCACCGCTTGCGGTTGAGGGACTTCTAGCGTTCTTCCTTGAATCAACTTTCTTGGGGCTTTGGATTTTCGGATGGGATCGCCTCCCAAAGAAAGTGCACCTTGCAAGTATTTGGCTTGCCGCAATCGGCACTGCTTTTTCGGCCTACTTCATTCTGGCTGCGAATGCATTTATGCAACATCCGGTTGGTTACACCATCAACCCAGAAACTAACCGTGCTGAGTTAACTGACTTCGTCGGGATGTTGACTCAAAATACTGCGGTTATCGCGTTCTTCCACACTGAATCCGCCGCGTTCTTAGTTTCTGGTGCACTAGTCATGGGCATCTCGGCCTATTTACTTTGGGCAAATAAAGGTGCTGATATGGCACGAACCACCGTGCGTTACGGCGCAGTCGTGACGATCATTGCCGCTGCTGCAGTTGGAATCACGGGCGACATTGACTCCAAGATCATGGTGGAACAACAGCCAATGAAAATGGCAGCAGCTGAAGGTCTATATGACACTACTACGAATGCCGGCTTCTCAGTCCTAACAATTGGCAACCTCGAAGGCACTGAAGTAGTGAAAGAGTTCACCGTTCCTGGTTTGTTGTCATTCCTGGCTACTGGTTCGTTTGATGGCGAAGTGCAAGGCATCAACGATTTACAAAAACAATACGAAGAAACCTACGGCGAGGGCTGGTACGTACCAAACGTTCCAATGACTTACTGGTCCTTCCGCATGATGATCGGTTTAGGAATGGCCGGAGCTGGTCTAGCGCTGTTGGCATTGTGGTTCACTCGCGGTAATCGGGTCCCAACCTCAAAGTGGTGGGTGCGCGGCGCTATCGCAGCACCGCTATTGCCGCTGTTTGCAAACTCATTTGGCTGGATTTTCACTGAAATGGGTCGGCAGCCATGGATTGTTTTTGGCTTGCTACAAACTGAAGATGCCGTTTCCCCGACCGTGACAGCCGGCAACGTGCTCTTCACGATGGTTGTGTTCACGTTGGTTTACGGTGTTCTCGCTGTGATTGAAATTGGTTTGCTTCGCAAAACCATCCAACAAGGTCCAGCTGCCACTGTGGCAGACCCATTCGATCGTTCTGATGACGTTCAGAAGCTGACCTTCGCTTACTAGGCTGATTGAGGAATTTGAAATGAATCTCGAAACCCTACAAATCATTTGGATTGTTTTGATTGCAGTCCTTTGGATGGGCTACTTCGTTCTCGAAGGCTTTGACTTTGGTGTGGGAATGTTGATCCCAATTCTTGGTCGCAACGAAGCAGAAAAGCGCACCTTGTACACCACTTTGGGTCCACTATGGGATGGCAATGAAGTTTGGTT
>JBEAZM010000175.1:0-2768 GCA_041170125.1 Actinomycetota bacterium | reverse complement strand
CAGCAGCTTCAACGATTTCATCGAATGAGCGGCCAAGATTCGATGGCAGAGTTTCAGCATCGATGCCCCAGATTGAAGCAGCGGCAGCACGTGCTTCAGCATCAAACAACGAGCGACCACCTGGCAAGAGTCCCGCTAAGAGACCAGCATCAACTGCTCCGCGCTCACCAGCACGACGTGGCACCCACGCAAAACGTGCACCGGTTTGTTCTGCTTTATCGAGCAAAGCGGACAACAACCCAGTGACGCTCGAAGCACGTTCGCCGACCAGAATGATTGTGTCATTCGAAATCTCAACTCGATTTAGTCCAGCAACTTCATCGCCAGCTTTAGTGGCGACAAGTTCGGCATTCAGTTTTTGCGCGCCGATGGACAAATGTGAAGCCACAACCGAGACTTTGGTGCGATTCTGTTGGACGGCTTTACGCAAACGCAGCTGGATCATTGGGCTTTCATCTTCAGGTTCGAAAGCAACCAACACAACATGCTTGGCAGTTTCGAGCTCTGCGTAAGTCACACCAATACCAGTTCCAGCAACAGCAGCTGCTAGGAACTCGCGTTCTTCGGATGAGTTTGGACGGGCCCGGAAATCAATGTCATCGGTGCCAAGTACGACACGAGCAAACTTGGAGATTGCATACGCGTCTTCAACCGTGTGCCGGCCGCCAGCAAGTACGGCAGCGCGACCACCGCGAGCAGCGGCTAGTCCTGCAGCTGCAGCTGCGACAGCTTCAGGCCATGAGGCGACATGCAATTCACCGTCTTCACCACGGACTAGCGGATGAGTCAAGCGGCCTTCTTGCATGTAGGTGAATGCAAAACGACCTTTGTCACAGTTCCACTCTTCGTTTACTTGAGCATCATCCCAAGCCAAGCGGCGCTGGATTGAACCGCGGCGAATGTCGGTGCGGATTGCACAACCGCTGGCACAATGTTCACAAACTGAAGGAACTGAAACTAAGTCGAATGGCCGCGATTTGAAGCGGTAAGTCGAACTGGTTAGTGCACCAACCGGACAAATCTGAATGGTGTTGCCAGAGTAGTAAGAATCGAATGGCTTGTCATCCGAAATGCCAACCACTTGCTGGGCACCACGCTGCTGAAGTGAAATGAGTGGATCGCCGGCAACCTGATCGGCGAAGCGAGTGCAACGGGCACAAGACACACAACGCTCGCGATCCAACAAAACCTGTGAGCTCAGTGCCACTGGTTTGTCGAAGTCACGCTTAGTTCCCTCGAAACGAGATTCGGAGCGGCCGACCTCCATTGCTTGGTTCTGCAATGGGCATTCCCCACCTTTGTCACACACTGGGCAGTCAAGCGGGTGGTTTAGGAGCAAGAATTCCATGACACCTTTTTGGGCGGCATCTGCAATTTCCGAGGTGTTCTGAGTTTTAACTCGCATACCTTCGGCAACTGGAATCGCGCAAGCTGGCTGTGGTTTTGGTTGGCCTTCAATCTCGACCAAGCAAGCCCGGCAAGCAGCAACTGGATCGAGTGCTGGGTGATCACAGAAGCGTGGCACCGCCACACCTAGTTGTTCAGCAGCGCGAATGATCAAAGTGCCTTTTGGAACCTGTAAATCAACGCCATCAATGTTTACGGTGACGAGGTCGACAACTTGGTCGTGAGTGTTCGAGTTAGACATTAAGAGTTCACCTTTGCAAACACAGTAGATGCGTGTGGATCAAAAACGCTATCAACTGGAGTTTCAACCGCAGCTTCAAATTCAGCTCGGAAATGCTTGATTGCACCTGGATATGGACCTGCTGCTGCATCACCTAGCGCACAGAAAGAACGTCCAGCGATCTGCTTGCAGATGTCTGCAATCGTGTTGAGGTCTTCGGATTTGCCGGAGCCTTTTTCAAGGCGCTTTAGCAAATCTGTCATCCAGTAAGTGCCTTCTCGACACGGGGTGCACTTGCCGCAAGACTCGTGCTTGTAGAACTGCGCCCAACGACTAACCGCCTTAACCACACTTACGGTTTCATCGAAAATCATTGGGGTGCCGGTTCCGAGCATGGTGCCAGCTTCGGCCATGGCTTCGTAGGTCAGAGGCAAATCAAGATGTTCCTCGGTCAACAACGGAACTGAGGATCCGCCTGGAACCCAGAACTTGAGCTTGTGGCCATCGCGCATACCGCCAGCGTGTTCCAAAAGTTCTCGCATGGTTGTGCCAAGAGCAGCTTCGTAGATACCTGGACGCTTCACGTGCCCGCTCACTGCAAAGAGTTTGAAGCCAGGTGACTTTTCGGTGCCCCATTGGCGTAGCCATTCGGCGCCGTTGCGAACGATGTACGGAATGTTTGCGATTGTTTCGACATTGTTGATCACTGTCGGTGCTGCATACAAACCTGCAACCGCTGGGAATGGTGGCTTTAGCCGTGGCTGGCCGCGACGTCCTTCGAGTGAATCGAGAAGTGCGGTTTCTTCACCACAGATGTAAGCGCCGGCACCTGCGTGCACGACGACATCGAGTGAGAACTCCGAGCCCTTGATGTTTTTACCAAGCAAGCCCGCCGCATACGCTTCTTTAACAGCGTTACGCACGCGACGAACCACATGTGGAACTTCGCCGCGGATGTAGATGAACGCATTGTTCGCGCGAATTGCATACGAGGTGATTGCAACACCTTCGATAAGCGCGTGTGGGTTCGCCAACATCAACGGGATGTCTTTACAAGCACCTGGCTCGGATTCATCGGCGTTCACAACCAAGTAGTGCGGTTTGCCATCGTTCTGCGGGACAAAGCCCCACTTCATGCCGG
>JBEAZM010000174.1:0-3301 GCA_041170125.1 Actinomycetota bacterium | reverse complement strand
GCGTGATTGCGCCAACAGCTAAGTAGTCGACACCAAGTTCGGCGTAGGAGCGGGCTACTTCGAGCGAAAGTCCACCACTAGCTTCCAACTTGGCGCGGCCTGCTGTCCAGAGCACAGCTTCCCGTACCTCATCGGTGGTGAAGTTGTCGAGCAAAACTAAATCTGCTCCAGCCTCAACCACCTCGTGTAGTTGCTCAAGGGAATCGACCTCAACCTCAACCGATACTTCGGGGAACCGGCGCTTAACAGCCTCGAACGCCTGCACCACACCGCCAGCAGCAACAATGTGGTTGTCTTTCACGAGCGCTGCATCACCGAGCGACATCCGATGATTGACACCACCACCACAACGCACCGCCCATTTTTCCAGCCGCCGCATGCCTGGTGTGGTTTTGCGCGTATCGCGGATGTGCGCGCCAGTTCCTTCGATGGCTTGCACCCATTTATTAGTGAGGGTTGCGATACCAGAAAGGTGGCCCAAGAAATTCAAAGCCGTGCGCTCAGCAGTGAGGAGTGACAAAGTTTTTCCTTTGACCCGCAAGATGACGTCACCAGCCTGAACCTCAACCCCATCCGGCGTCACGATTTCTAATTCCATTTCGGAACGTGTGACCATGTCAAAAGTTGCAGCTGCCACTACCGCTCCCGCAACAATTCCAGGCGCTCGAGCGGTGAGTTCAATGATCGAAATCTGATCCCGCGGAACGGTTGCGACAGTTGTTAGATCTGGGCCGCCTTCCAAGTCTTCAGAAATCGCGAGTGTGATGATTTGGGTAACCTCATCAACCACCAGGCCAGAGGCTCGAAGTAGTGCTGTGCAGTCTGCGTTAACAGTCGAGAGCAACCAATGTGGACGTTGTGCCATCACAGCACCTCTTTCGAGTCGAGAATTTGTGGAATTGATTTCAAAACCGTGTACAAACTGCCCTCCCAGTTTGCTTTGATTACCACCCGCTGCAACCACTTATCTGATGTTTGGGGAAAGTCCTCACGTTGATGCGAACCGCGACTTTCATTTCGGGTTTTTGCAGCCAGCGTTAACGCGGTGGCGAGGGTGTGAAGGTTTGTGGCTTCCCAGTTTTCAGTGCATGGAGTGGCATCATTATCAGTAGCAAGCAACTCACTGAGAATCACTTCTGCAGCAGCCAGTCCCGCAGCATTCCGCAAAACACCTACGTGGCGAGATTGGTTTTGTTGAATTGCTTTTCGGTTTGAATCAGCAATCAAACCTGCAGGCTTTTTTGGATTAAGAATTGGTCGGCGCTCGGGCAATCCTGCCGCGAGTACGGCACCGATTCGCTCAGCAAAAACCAGACCTTCAAGCAATGAGTTCGAAGCCAAACGATTTGCGCCATGCACACCAGTACAAGCCACTTCACCACAGGCAAACAAGCCTGGAATCGAAGTCCGGCCATACAAATCGGTGAGCACACCACCTGAGTGGTAATGCTGTGCTGGAGCAACTGGAATCATCTCAACCCGCGGGTCGATGTTGTGTTCTTGCAAAGACGCAAAAATTGTGGGGAACCGATCAGGCCACCGCTCGCCAATTTCGCGACCGTCTAGCCACACAAATTCGTCGCCGGATTTCAACAAGTGGTTATGAATTGTTTTCGCAACCACGTCGCGAGGCGCCAAATCTGCAAGTTCATGCACACCCTGCATCAATCGATCACCCGCGAGCGTTTTTAGAACTGCACCTTCGCCGCGTACCGCTTCACTAATGAGCGGCAACTGGCCGCGAGCCCCAGCACCGGTGTAAAGCACCGTCGGGTGAAACTGCACAAACTCAATATCCGCAACCTCGGCGCCAGCTCGCAACGCCATCGCAATGCCATCGCCAGTAGCAACCAGTGGGTTCGTAGATTGTCGATACACCTGGCCGATGCCGCCGGTAGCAAGCACTACTGCTGGCGCTAAAACTGCACCGACTCCGTCGCGTTCACCTTCGCCCATCACGTGGAGTGTCACACCTTGGGCCGCACCCGTGGCGTCCACCAACAAGTCCAACACCAGTGCATTTTCAATGATTTCAACGCGCTCCATTTTGGAAGCGGCGACTAGTGCCCGGGAAATCTCGGCACCTGTTGCATCGCCACCAGCATGGGCAATTCGATCGCGTAAGTGCCCGCCTTCTCGAGTTAATTGAAGATTGCCAGATTCATCCAAATCAAAATGAGCGCCCCGCTCAATCAACCGCCGAATCGCATGTGGACCTTCACTTACCAAAACCCGAACTGCATCCGGATCGCACAACCCGGCGCCAGCCACAATGGTGTCGCGCCAATGTTCTTCAGGTGAATCATCTGGCGATAGCGCTGCTGCGATTCCACCTTGTGCCCATTTAGTGGAACCAGCTTCGACTCGAGCTTTAGTTACGAGCTTCACGCTCAGCCCCGCCTCATGGGCGTAGATTGCAGCGGTTAATCCAGCCACCCCACTACCAATCACAACCACATCAGCTGACTCGTACCAACCTGGTTCAGGTGCTACGAGTTTTGGGAAAATATTCGATGTCAATTCCGCACCGCTTCCATGTTGTCGATCAACCGCACGCCTTCAACGATAGCCGCTAGCAAGACACGAAAAACTTTCGTGGACTCAGTAGCGACATTCAAATCGACATCGCACACTTCAAAGTAATCCAGTTTGATGTCTTCGCTTTGCAAAATTTTCAAACCAGCCGCTTTTGCATTTTCAATGCTGTCGCCGGCTTGCAACAATTCACAAGTCACAGCTAGAGCCTTTCCTAAGCTAGCTGCGACGTTGAAACCTTGCGGACTCAATCGCTGATTCCTACTTGATAACGCCAACCCCGATTCCGCCCGAACAGTTTTCACAGGATGCACAACCACTGGCAACCGCAACTCCGCAACCAACCGCCGAATCACAACTAGTTGTTGGTAGTCCTTCTCACCAAAAAAAGTGTGTGCCGGTTTAGTTAACTCGAGCAGTCGCGCAACCACGGTCGCTACTGCATCGAAGTGGCCTGGACGATGCTCGCCTTCCAAAATTCCACCGAGCGCGTGAGCTGAATACTCCGGAATTTCCCCGCGGTACATTTCATCAACCGTCGGCGCAAAAACGAGATCGACTCCGGCTGCTTCACAGATAGCCAAATCGGCATCGAGATTTTGGGGGTATTTTGCGAAATCCTTCGGGTCGTTGAACTGTGTTGGATTTACAAAAATCGAAACCACAACCTCACCGGTCGCACCGACAGCACCCCTTGCAGCTTTCATTAAAGCCGCGTGCCCCTCATGCAAAGCGCCCATTGTGAAAACAGCGGCACGATTTGAAT
>JBEAZM010000173.1:0-5850 GCA_041170125.1 Actinomycetota bacterium | reverse complement strand
GGTCGTGAACCAATTTCGCTGCATACGCCGCTTGGCGAAGAAGGCGACAGCGAGTTTGGCGATCTGATTGAAGACTCCGAAGCCATCGTTCCCTCTGAAGCAGTTTCGTTCACACTTTTGCAGGAACAATTGTCTGATGTTTTAGACACACTCAGCGAGCGTGAAGCCGGTGTCGTCAAAATGCGTTACGGATTGGACGACGGCCAGATGAAAACTTTGGACGAAATTGGCAAGGTCTACGGGGTAACTCGTGAGCGGATTCGACAGATCGAAAGCAAGACGATGTCTAAATTGCGCCACCCATCCCGCTCGCAGGTACTGCGCGACTATTTAGATTAATAGTCGGCTAGGAATAGCAAAAGGGCGAGCTTTTCAGCTCGCCCTTTTGCTATTTAAAACTACTTGATGAGATGGGTTTCATCGTGGACCGAAACAGCAGTGCTTGCTAGAGCTGCTGAGTTTTGGTTGTAGTGGTGTCCACAGAAAAGTAATTCTCCGAATGCCATCTCAACCTTGACGTAAGCCTGAGCCCCGCAGCGATCACAACGATCAGCAGCGGTGAGTAGTGCGGATTTGGTTTCAGTCATCAGACTCTCCTTTTCTCTGACTTACCTAACGCCCTAAGTATGGTGTTTATTCCTGACATTTGTCGCGCTGAAAATAAGCGTGTTCTGAAGAAAGTCTAGTTATTTACGGGTAACCTGCGCGCGCATCAAGGAGGTTCGCGTGGTAGCGGCAAAAACCCAAAAATCTGGTTACTCCGCGAAAGACCTCTCAGTTCTTGAGGGATTAGACGCGGTTCGCAAACGGCCAGGAATGTATATCGGATCAACCGACAGTCGTGGGTTGATGCATTGTCTTTGGGAAATTGTGGACAACTCGGTTGATGAGGCGCTCGCAGGTCACGCTCACAATATTGAAGTGCACCTGTGGCCAGATGGCTCAGTAGAAGTCAAAGACGATGGCCGCGGTATCCCGGTTGATGTTGAGAAAAAAACCAAGCTCACTGGTGTTGAGCTCGTTATGACAAAACTTCATGCTGGTGGCAAGTTTGGTGGAGGTTCTTACGGCGCGAGTGGTGGCCTACATGGCGTGGGTGCATCCGTCGTAAACGCGCTTTCGGCTCGACTTGATGTTGAGGTTGATCGCGAGGGTAAAACCCACACCATGTCTTTCAAGCGTGGGGTGCCTGGGGTATTTGATGGTGACACTCCTGATGCTGAGTTCACCAAAAAATCTGGCCTTCAAATCAAAGCCAAAACCAAGCCTGGCAAAACTGGGACTCGGGTCCGATACTGGGCTGACAACCAGCTTTTTGATAAATCAGCCGCGTTTGATTTAAATGCGCTAATTGAGCGAGCTCGCCAAACAGCTTTTTTAGTGCCAGGGCTGACCCTCAAAATCATCGACAATCGAACCGGACAGTTAGATGTACACAGCTTCAACTATCTCGGCGGAATTTCTGAATTCTGTGATCACATCTCAACCGGCGAAGCTATAAACACAGTTATTCGGCTTCAAGGGCACCAAAAATTTACTGAAAACATTCAGGTCCTCGACGATAAGGGGCACATGGTCATGGCTGAGGTTGAGCGTGACCTTCATGTCGATATTGCCCTGCGTTGGAATAACAATTACGACTCAGATGTACGCAGTTATGTGAACATTATTGCCACACCTAAAGGTGGTTCGCACATCTCAGGTTTTGAGCGGGCAATAACAAAGGTCTTGAACGACCAATTGCGCAGCGCTAAAGCCCTCAAAACCAATGAAGAGAACGTCAACAAAGAAGACATCCTCGAAGGCTTGTGTGCAATTGTCACCGTCAGATTGGCTGAGCCTCAATTTGAAGGTCAAACTAAAGAGGTGCTTGGCACTCCGGCGGCATCAAAAATTGTGAATGCAGTCGTGGTAGCTGAGCTATCCAAGTGGTTTACGAATCCGCCTAGAGGCGAAAAACAATCGGCTAAAAACGTCCTCGATAAAGTCGCAAACGCCATGCGCGCCCGCGTTAGCGCTCGTCACCAACGTGACGTTCAACGACGTAAAACGGCCTTGGAGTCTTCAACCTTGCCGGCAAAATTGCGTGATTGTCGGGGGTCTGATGTTGAGCGAACCGAATTGTTCATTGTTGAGGGTGAGAGTGCGTTAGGTACCGCCAAAGACGCGCGAAATAGTGAGTACCAAGCTTTATTGCCCATCCGTGGAAAAATCCTAAACGTCCAAAAAGCTTCATTAGCTGACATGCTGAAAAACGCGGAATGTGCCGCAATCATTCAAGTGATTGGAGCTGGTTCTGGCAGAAGTTTTGATTTGGAACAGGCTCGCTACCAGAAAATTATTTTGATGTCGGATGCGGATGTTGATGGCGCTCACATTAGATGTCTGCTCCTTACTTTGATTCACCGTTACATGCGGCCGTTGCTCGAGGCTGGTCGAGTTTTCGCGGCGGTACCGCCACTTCATCGAATTGACGTGATGGCAGGAAATAAACAACCGGCTGAAGTCATCTACACGTACTCAGACGCCGAGATGAAGAGCAAAATTCAAGAGCTCACCAAAGCTGGACGTAAGTGGCGAGAGCCGATCCAACGGTATAAAGGTCTTGGCGAAATGGATGCCAAACAATTGCGGGAGACCACCATGGACCCAAGCCTGCGAACGTTGCGGCGAGTGACGATGTCGGATGCGGCTTCAGCAGAGCAAGCGTTTGATTTATTGATGGGTAACGACGTGGGTCCGCGGAAAGAATTCATTATCGATGGAGCCGAGACCTTGGACCGAAGTCGGATTGACGCTTAGTCCAATCAGAGATCAAACGGGGTCAACCGACCATTGTCTACATCGTAGATTGCGCCAGCGACGGTGAGGTTTATCGGGAGCAGTGGAAACGAGCGTATTCGTTGCAAATCTAACTCGAGTGCCGCAACCTGATCTTCAACAGTTCGAATTTCGATGCTGCGAGTATCAATGCCTGATTTCTCCAAAATAGCAGCATGCACTCCAGCCTCATTGCTGCTGGCCATTTTGCAATGTGTGTGTGGCATTACCAAAACCCGATTCACGTTCAGTAGCCAAGTCGCCAGAATAAGCGTACGCAGAACGTCATCTGTGACTCTGGCGCCAGCGTTTCGCAGGATTTTGACATCACCTGGCTGCATCCCAACCAGCTCCAATGGATTAATGCGGGAATCAATGCAGGTGATTATCGCCAATCCTTTTGCGGCGTCACCGGATAAATCTGTGTGTTCAAAGTCTTTCGCGTACTCCGTATTTGCTGCAAAAACATCGGCAAATTCAGTATGTGGAAAGGGCTGCGCTGGATCAAGCATGCGGAAAGTCTAGTTGTGACCTAATTCACCTTTTGCTGTTGGCATTTGGTTCAATGCAAACTAGTTTGGCTCAATGACAAGTTCAGACATCACAATCATTGGCGCTGGCCCCGCCGGGCTTTATGCGAGTTATTACGCAGGCTTTCGCGGCTTCAAGGTCACCTTGATTGATGCACTGAGCGAGATTGGTGGTCAAGTCACTGCAATGTATCCAGAAAAAGAGATTTTTGATATTGCTGGGTTACCTGCCATTAAAGGCAGAGAATTGATTAGTCAGCTTTGGGGGCAGGCAAGTCAGTTTCCGATTGATTTGAATTTGTCGGAGAAAGCGGTTGGATTAAAACAAACAGCTAGTGGTTGGCAAATTACATGCGAGTCGGGTTTTGAAGTAGTCTCTAAAGCGGTGGTTATCACTGGCGGAATCGGTTCATTTACTCCGCGACCCTTACCCACAGGAATGGAATGGCTTGGCCGAGGCTTGGTGCATTTTGTAACCAGCCTTGAGGCACATCGCGGCAAGGATGTTGTGATTGTTGGTGGCGGTGATTCGGCATTTGATTGGGCTTATTCACTGATCCCAATCGCAAATTCTGTGACGTTAGTTCATCGTCGGGCTGAATTCAGAGCCCACGAAACCACCGTAGAAAAGGTTCGGCAACTAGGTGCACGACTAATAACTAATGCTGAGATTAACGATTTAAAAGGCTCAGATGCAGTCGAGTATGTTGAAGTGAAAACTGAGTCAGGTACAGAAACTATCCCAACTCAATTAGTGATAGCTGCTTTGGGGTTCGTCGCGAACATCGGTGAATTAGCCAACTGGGGATTGGAACTCGAGATGCGGCATATAAAAGTGAACACTCGAATGGAAACTAATTTTCCAGGTGTATTTGCTGCTGGGGACTTGGCCACTTTTGAGGGGAAAGTACCGCTCATCAGTGTTGGTTTCGGGGAGGCAGCGCTTGCCGTAAACAATGCAGCCCCGTACATCCGCAGTGGTATTTCAGTATTTCCAGGCCACAGCTCGGGAGAATCGCACTAGTGCCAATTGTTTAGTTCCAAAACTGAATTAACTTGCCAAGCGCTGCCTGATTCGAGTTCGCCTCCACAAGAAATTTTTCGAGGGGCAGTTTGCGCTAGAGCAACTTCTACTCGCCAGGCTCTGCCATCCAAATGCCGCACTTCAACCAAATCAAGTTCATCAATTACGGCGGCCATCGTCCACGGTAAGACCTTTCCGCCACGGTTCACCAGAACGTCTAGTGAGTCAATTCCTAAGTTTGGAACCTTTGCCCGAACTGCAATCTCGGCAACCTGCGCCCATGTGGGTAGCGCAGAGCGGCCACGAAGGTAATCGGCGTTGAGTCGGTTGTCCCAGGCCTCACTCAAAATTGCTCGAACATCGTCCGCATCTAGTCGGCCCAATACATAGCCCCAGGGGAGTAGTAGCCCGGTTGGAGCAAAACGATGACCGCCAATGTGGCTAAGCTCATAAATCTGGCCGGTAAGTTCTTTGTCTGTTCGCAGTTCATCGATCACTTTTCGGCCTTCAACCGCACAGCACATGTCACGTTTGCCGTTGGTGCAAATAAATAGTGCTGGATCGGCACTTCTGCGGCCAAGTGGTGGAAGTTCTCCGCGTTTAATCGCAGCCCAATCAAATTTCAAAACCTCGCGTACGTCATCTAATGAGCCAGCCCGCATGCGGACGCCAGAGGGAGAGGTATGGGCTAGCCAGATTCGCCGCCGATTAGAGGTGCGTCGTTCTTGGGCTGCAATGTCTGGCCTTCGTGCCAGTAAGACGCCAACCTCAGGAGCGACAATCTCTGCAATCAATCTCTCGCCAAGTCCTACAGGTAAAGAAGACTCGAGAAGCGCATTTTCGCCCCAAGTGCCAGGCTGTTCAATGATGAGCCAAACTCGACGGTTTGGGGCGGTACCAGCAAGCGGCTCATGCATCGCTGAGTCGTGGCAACTGAGATCACTCATTGGCAAATTGTCCTGCAATTGCGCCGATTCCTACCGCACTGGGGGTACCAGTTCCATCTCGTTTTCCAAATTCGTTAGGCAGCTCGATTGGCGAGCCACTCTCACTAACAGCTCGTAATTCCGGTGAGCCAACGAAAGCATGTTTAAGTCGGTCTTCAGATTTTCGGAATGTTTGACAGCGAACGCCACCTGTTGCGCGTCCTTTGGCAGGATATTCCGCAAGTGGCGTGAGTTTTAAACTCCCAGGCTCGGTACCAGCGAGTGCAGTGCTGTTCTCGGCTATCGTCGCAATCACTGCGTCAGGGGCTGCAACAAAGAATCCAATTACCTCAGCCTTAGCGTCTAGGTTGATGCCTGCCATGCCAGCAGCAGCTCGGCCTTGTGGTCGCACTTTCGATGCTGGGAAATGTAGGAGTTGGGCGTTTGAAGTAACAAAAACTAATTCCGCCGAATCGCTTGCAATCCCGGCTCCAACCACTCTGTCTTTTGGTTCGAGTCGGATGACTTCAAAAACGCCGTTCTTTGGAAG